>CACXTX010000018.1 GCA_902770635.1 uncultured Prevotellaceae bacterium
GGTGGGCAGCTATCTGCATCGCGCCGCTACAACCAAGTACCCTTGCTATGTTCCCATCCTGGGGGATTCCGAGGGAGCTGGCCGTACAGGACTGCCCATTTTCGGCTGACAAAATCAGTGCAAGCCGAATGCAGAGAACTTGTTCTTTGCTGAGGCGAAGCCTGATTTCGCAAGCGATTTTCCAAAAATCGCGTGCAAAGGTAATACTTTTTTTGAGAAGCCGCAAATGTTTTGCCAAAAAATATCACTTTTATTTGTATTTCTCATAACTTAATCGTACCTTTGCACCCGATTATGACACCAGAAGAATATATACAACTGAAAGCGTTTGCACGACAGGACGGCGCCATGCTGTCGCTGCTATGGATTGGGAGCTTTGCCTGCTACATCAAGGGGCTTAGCTCGCCCACCCTCGCCTTTGCCGCCCTGCTGCTGATGACCCTGTCGCCCTTCTTTGCAGCCAGCAGGCTGCGCCACTTCCGCGACTATGCGCGCGAGGGTTTCATCACCTTCAAGCGGGGCTATGCCTACACGGTGATGAGTTTCTTTTATGCCGGACTGTTGATGGCTATGGCTATCTATGTGTACTTTGAATTCATGGATCACGGCTATCTGCTGGGCATGTACAGCTCGGTGATGGACTCGGAGGAAGGCAAGAGAGTGCTGGAAATGAGCGGCATGAAAGAACAGATGGCACAGGGGCTGCAAGACCTTTATAACATGCGCCCGATAGACTATGCGGTGAACATGCTGACGGCTATCATCATGACGGGATTAGTGCTGGCACTGCCCATTGCGGCCATGTTGCAGAAGAGAGTGAAGAATGAAGAATGAAGAATTTGCTACCGCTAAAATTATGGATATATCAGTAATAGTACCTTTATATAATGAGGAAGAGTCGCTGCCCGAGCTGTATGCGTGGATAGAGCGCGTGATGCAGGCTAACAAGTTCTCGTTTGAAGTAATTTTCGTGAACGACGGCTCTACGGACCACTCGTGGGACGTGATTACGGAACTGGCAGCGCGCTCGGAGCACGTGAAGGGCATTAAGTTCCGCAGGAACTACGGCAAGTCGCCAGCCTTGTATTGCGGATTCAAGGAGGCTCAGGGCGACGTGGTCATCACGATGGATGCAGACCTGCAGGACTCGCCCGACGAGATTCCCGAGCTGTATCGCATGATCAAGGAGGACGGCTACGACCTGGTGAGCGGCTACAAGCAGAACCGCAAACAGGGCGACCCCCTGTCGAAGACCATTCCTACAAAGTTGTTCAACGCTACGGCACGCAAGGTGAGCGGCATCAAGAACCTGCACGACTTCAACTGCGGACTGAAAGCGTACCGCAAGGAGGTAGTGAAGAATATCGAGGTGTATGGCGAGATGCACCGCTACATGCCCTATCTGGCCAAGAATGCCGGTTTCGACAAGATAGCGGAGAAGCCCGTACACCACCAGGCCCGCAAGTTCGGCAAGTCGAAGTTCATGGGCTGGAACCGCTTTGTAAACGGCTATCTGGACCTGCTGACGTTGTGGTTCCTGGGTACGTTTGGCAAGAAGCCCATGCACGTGTTCGGATTCCTGGGTACCATCGTGTTCATGATAGGTTTCCTGTCAGCAGCCTTCCTGGGTATCGAGAAAGCGTGGGCGCTGTGGAACAATGTGCCCATGCGACTGGTGACCAACTCACCCTACTTCTACATTGCACTGACCATGATGATGATTGGTACACAGCTGTTCCTGGCTGGATTCTTGGGCGACCTGATCAGTCGTAACAGCGCAGGGCGTAACGACTACCAGATAGAGGAGGAAATCAGATGCGGAAAATAATCGGAATCCTGCTACTGACGGCATTGGTAGCGGCCTGTTCGTCTATCGATTGCCCCGTAAACCACACCGTGTTTACACGCTATAAGCTGTACCAGCCCGACGGCACTCCCGACACGCTGGACCTGGACACCATGTGGGTGCTGATAACGAAAGCCAACGGCAAGGACTCGGTGGTGCTGAACAGACTCTGTGGTTACAATGCCACAGGATTCAACCTGCCTATCAGCCACACACAGCCTGAGGACCGTTTCCTGGTGCTGATGCGTAAGTATGGACAGACGGATGGATACTACTTTGACAGCATTGTCGTGAAGAAAGAGGACCTACCCCACTTCGAGTCGGTGGACTGTCACGCTTCGTACTTCCACAAGATTACAGGCGTGAGGTGCTTGGGCAACTTCATCGACTCCGTAGTAATTAAAAACCCTGATGTGAACTATGATACAAAGACAACGGAGCATTTCCGTATATACATCAACCCTGATTTTTAGTGTGCTGCTACTCTTGGGAAGCGCCACTACAGCCCATGCGCAACTGAAAATGTTTCGTGTGGACAACGACTCCATACCCTTGTTCAGGGGCTTTGCCGTCTCGTTCGACCTGGTAGGTCCCGCCATGTTGGCACTGGGCGACTACGGAACGTACGAGGGAGCCCTGCACATCAACCTGCACGACCAGTGGTTTCCCATCTTCGAAATGGGTATAGGACGCGCCAACCACAACGACGACGAGAATACCCACATCACGTACAAAACCACAGCGCCCTTCTTCCGTATAGGTATGGACTGGAACATCATGAGGAACAAGCACGCGGCCAACCGACTGTATGCCGGTTTCCGCTATGCCTTCACATCGTACAAGGTGGACATTACCCGCGACAACCTGCCTGACCCCATTTGGGGAACAACATCCGACTTCGGCGTAGAGGACATGAAATGCTCGATGCACTGGCTGGAAGCTGTGTTCGGACTGGACGCCAAGATATACGGTCCGCTGCATCTGGGGTGGATGGTGCGCTACAAACGGCGTATTGCCCACAACGACGGTACGCTGGGTGCAACATGGTATGTACCAGGTTTCGGCAAGAACGACAACGACGGCTTCGCAGCTAATTTCAACGTCATCATTGATATATAATAAGAGGTGAGAAGGGAGAGGTGAGAAAAACTTAAGACTATGGATGAAAAAAGAAAGAAAAGACTGATATGGCAACTGCCGTTCCTGACCCTGCTGATAGTGGGTACTATACTCATTATCCGCCAGCAACAGGTTACCCCCTACCAAAAGAACTCGGGACTCATCTTCGGCACTACCTATAACATTACCTATCAACATGGCGACGACCTGCACAAAGACATTCTGGCACAGCTGAAAGAAGTGGACGCCACGCTGTCGATGTTCAACGAGAAAAGCATTATCACACGCGTGAACAGCAACCAGCACCCTGAGCTTACCCCCATGTTCATGGAAGTGTTCAACGAGGCCCAGCAGATTAGCAAGGAAACAGGTGGTGCCTTCGACATCACCGTAGGTCCGCTGGTCAACGCCTGGGGCTTCGGGTTCAAGCACGAGCAGATGCCCGACGAGCACGCAGTGGACTCGCTGATGGCACTGGTAGGCTATCAGAAGGTGAAGTCCGACGGCAAGAAGATTATCAAGAAAGACCCCCGCATCACGCTGGACTGCTCGGCTATAGCCAAAGGCTACGGAGTGGACGTCGTAGCCCGGCTGCTAGACAAGGAAGGCGTCAAGAACTACCTGATTGAGATAGGCGGTGAGGTGATAACCAAGGGCATCAGCGAGAAACGCCTGCCCTGGAAAATAGGTGTGACCAAGCCCACTGACGATCCGCTGGTGGACGGCAACGAGCTGCAAACCGTGCTGAACGTGACTGACAAGGCGATGGCTACCAGTGGCAACTATCGGAACTTCTACTATAAAGGCAAGCGCAAATATGCCCACACGATAGACCCCAAGACAGGTTATCCCGTACAGCACAACATCCTCTCGGCTACGGTGCTCACCAACTGCTGCATGAAGGCTGATGCCTACGCCACCGCCTTTATGGTGATGGGACTGGAAAAGGCCCAGAAGGTGTTGGAGAAACATCCGGAGCTGATGGTTTACTTCATCTACGACAAGAACGGACAGAACGCAGTGTGGTATTCGCCCTCGCTGAAAGAAAAGATTCAGCAATGATTCTTCACCGGCAAAGCCGATTCTTCACTTTTCACTAAAAAATGACCATTTACGACCAGCTGACACAGTTTACCTTGTTCCAAGGCATGAGCAGAGCCGACCTGATGGAGGTAGTAACCCACACAAAGTTGGGATTCCTCAAGTCGCACGAGGGACAGAAAGTGGTGAAGGAAGGCGACAGCTGCACCCAGCTGATGCTGATGACCCACGGAAGCGTGGAGTGCGAGACCATTAGCGACGACCATCAGTGCAGGGTGGTTGAGAAGATGGTGGCACCATACATGATACAGCCTGAGCGCATCTTCGGAATGACGCAGAAATACACCTCGTCGTTCAAGGCACTGGACAACTGCAACTTCATCACCATCAGCAAGGAAGAGGTATTGTTGCTGTTGGAAACGCAACTGGTGTTCAGACTGAACATGCTGAACATGCTGGCAGCAGACACCCACCGCATGAGGCACCGTGCCTGGCAGTCGGCACCCAAGACGCTGAGAGAACGCATTGTGCGCTTCTTCTTCTCCAGATGTGTCTATCCCGCAGGGGCAAAGTCGTTCCACATCCTTATGAAACAATTAGGCAACGAGCTGAACGACAGCCGGTTAGACATCAGCAAGGCTCTGAACGAGATGGAGAAAGACGGACTGATAAACCTGCACCGCGGAAGGATTGAAATCCCCATGCTGGAAAGGCTGCTGATGTAAACCAGCAATTTTTAAGCCATAGGCTTTGTTGTTTCAGGAATAATTTATACTTTTGCACTTTAAATAAAGAAAACGTTAGTATGAGTGAGCATAAGAATCCATTTTTCGAGCCCTACAACACGCCACATGATACGGTGCCGTTTGACCGTATCCGACTGGAAGACTTTGAGGAAGCCTTCATGGAAGGTATCCGCAGGGACAACGAGCAGATAGAAAAGACCATCAACAACCCGGAGAAGCCCACCTTCGACAACACCATCATCAACACGGAGGAGGACGAGGGATACTACGATTTGCTGTCGAGGGTTTCGACGGTTTTCTTCAACCTGTTGTCTGCTGAGACAAACGATGAGATGGATGCGCTGGCCCAGAAAATGCAACCCATACTAACACAGCACGCCAACGACATCCGTCTGAATCCCAGACTTTTCGAGCGTGTACGCCAAGTGCACCTTCACCACCGAAGGCTGACTGACGAGGAGAAGATGCTGCTGAACAATTGCTACGAGGGATTCGTGCGCGCAGGTGCCCTTTTGGACGAAGCTGGCAAGGAACGACTGCGCCAGTTGACGGAGGAAGCCTCTATGCTGAGCCTGCAATTTTCGCAGAACCTGCTGAAGGAGCAGAAGGCGTTCACCCTGCACATCACCGACGAGGCTCAGCTGGACGGACTGCCAGAAACGGCACGCGAGGCTGCGGCACTGACGGCAAAGGATATGGGCAAACAGGGATGGGTGTTCACACTGGACATGCCCTCCTACTCGCCCTTCATGACCTACTCTACACAGCGCGACCTGCGAGAGCAGATGTACATGGCGCGTATGACAGAGTGTACGCACGACAATGAGGAGAACAACCTGGAAATATGCAAGCGCATCGTAAACCTGCGCAGGGAGATAGCCCAGCTGATGGGCTACAAGACGTATGCCGACTATGTGCTGAAACGTCGTATGGCGTCGAACGCACGCAATGTCTATAAGCTGTTGGACGACTTGATTGACGCCTATAAGCCCACTGCCGTCAAGGAGCGCGAGGAACTGAAGAAACTGGCTCACAAGGATGTGAAAAAGATGATGCCTTGGGACAGCAGTTTCTACAGCCACCAGTTGCAGATGAAGAAATACAACCTGGATCAGGAGATGCTGCGTCCGTATTTCGAGCTGAAAAACGTTATCAAAGGTGTCTTCGGACTGGCTAATAAGCTGTACGGCATCACTTTCAAGGAGAACAAGGATATCCCCGTATATCATCCCGATGTGAAAGCCTACGAGGTGTTCGACAAGGACGGCTCGTACCTGGCCGTATTCTATGCCGACTTCCACCCCCGCAAGGGTAAGCAGGGAGGTGCCTGGATGACAGAATATCAGGGACAACATATAGAAATTAGAAATGAGAACCAACGGTCGACGACCGAAGGGAAAGTCAAATCAGGAATGAGAAATGTCAGGCCGCACGTCAGCGTGGTGATGAACCTGACCAAGCCTACGGAGGACAAACCTGCCCTGCTGACACTCGGTGAGGTGGAGACCTTCCTCCACGAGTTCGGACACTCGCTGCACGGCATGTTTGCCAATACCCGATTTGAGAGTCTCAGCGGTACTAATGTATGGTGGGACTTCGTGGAGTTGCCCTCACAGTTTATGGAGAACTACGCCATCGAGAAAGAGTTCCTGCGCACCTTCGCCTTCCATTACCAGACGGGCGAACCGATGCCCGACGAGCTGATACAGCGCATTGTGAAGAGCCGTAACTTCATGGCGGCCTCAGCCTGTCTCAGACAGGTGACGTTCGGACTGCTGGATATGGCATACTACACCAAGAAGGACGCTTTCGACGAGGACATCATCGCCTTCGAGAAGAAAGCCTGGAAGAAAGCCATTCTGGGCGAACAGCTGAAAAACACGTGTATGACGGTGCAGTTCTCGCACATCATGGCAGGTGGCTATGCTGCCGGCTACTACAGCTATAAATGGGCTGAGGTGCTGGATGCCGACGCCTTCAGCGTTTTCAAGAAAAAAGGTATCTTCGACCAGCAGACTGCACAGCGGTTCCGTGACGAGGTGCTAAGCAAGGGTGGTACGGAACATCCCATGACCTTATACACGAGGTTCCGCGGAGGAAAACCAACCATTGACGCGCTACTGAAGAGAAATGGGATTAAGAGAGGTAAGAGATAAGAGGTAAGAGGTAAGAGGTAAGAGGTAAGAGGTAAGAAATAAGAATATGGAAAAGCAAAAGAAATTTGACCTAAGATATCTGGAGATGGCTCGCATCTGGGCCCAGAACTCATACTGCCAGCGCCGACAGGTAGGTGCTCTGGTGGTAAAGAACGGTATGATTATCAGTGACGGCTACAACGGAACACCCAGCGGATTTGAGAATGTCTGCGAGGATGACAACAACGTGACGAAGCCTTACGTGCTGCACGCAGAGGCTAACGCCATCACCAAACTGGCACGCAGCTCGAACAATTCAGAAGGAGCCACCATCTATATCACAGCATCACCCTGTATCGAGTGTGCCAAGCTCATCATCCAGGCTGGCATCAAGCGCGTGGTATATGGTGAGAAATATCGGCTCACAGACGGCATCGACCTTCTGAGGCGAGCAGGAATAGAGGTAGTCTATCTCGGAGATTAATAAAGCACAAAATAACGACATCACGTAACAACTATTTAACAACACAACCAAAAACAGAATGAACGAGAAGAAAAAGAACAGATATATGCCGCTCATCATGGCTCTCTGCGTGGTTTTCGGCATTTTCATCGGCACCTTCTATGCCAACCATTTCACAGGCAACCGTCTGAGCATCATCAATTCAGGCAGCAACAAGTTGAACAACCTGTTGCACATCATCGATGCACAGTATGTGGATACGGTGGATGTGAACGACCTGGTGGAAAAGGCTGTGCCCCAGATTCTGTCTGAACTGGACCCCCACTCGGTCTATATTGCGGCCAAAGACGTACAGATAGCCAACGACGACCTGCGAGGGTCCTTCTCCGGCGTGGGCATTGAGTTCACCATCCGCCAGGATACGCTGCATGTGCAACAAGTCATTGGCAACGGACCAGCAGAGAAGGCGGGTGTGATAGCCGGTGACAAGATTGTGATGGTGGATGACAAGCCTTTTACGGGTAAGACACTGACCAACGAGGTGGCTATACACACACTGAAAGGTCCTAAGGACACCAAGGTGAAGCTGGGTGTGATGCGCTATGGTGAGAAGAAGGTGCGCAACATCGTGGTGACACGTGGCGAGATACCTACCAAGAGCGTGACTGCCGTTTATATGCTGGATGACAAGACAGGATATATCCGCATCAAGAACTTCGGAGAGAACACCTATCCGGAACTGCTCATCGCACTGGCTAAGTTGTCGCAGGAGCACCTGGAGAACCTGACTATCGACCTGCGCGGCAATACAGGCGGATACCTGCAGTCGGCTGTCCAGATAGCCAACGAGTTCCTGCCTAAGAACAAGCTGATTGTCTATACCGAGGGACGTAAGTCGCCCCGTCAGGAATTCCGTAGCGACGGACGAGGCTCCTACCAACACATTCCATTGGTTGTACTCATTGACGAGGGGTCGGCCTCTGCTTCTGAGATTCTGGCAGGTGCCATCCAGGACAACGATCGCGGTACGATTATCGGACGCCGTTCCTTTGGCAAGGGACTGGTACAGCAACCCATCTCCTTCAACGACCAGTCGATGATTCGCCTCACCATTGCACGCTATTACTCTCCCTCAGGACGCTGTATCCAAAAGCCCTATGTGGCTGGTGACAACAAGGATTATGAGGAAGACTTGCTGATGCGCTACCAGCACGGTGAGTTCTTCTCGCAGGACAGCATCAAGCACAAAGGAAAGGAGTATCACACTGCCAACGGGCGCCCTGTCTATGGAGGGGGAGGTATCACTCCCGATATCTTCGTGGCTGAGGACACCACCGATGTCACCTCTTACTACAAGCAGGCGTCCATGAGCGGACTCATCATCCAATATGCCTTTGTCTATGTGGATGAGAACAGGAAGAAGCTGGGCGAGTATGATACAATGGAAGAACTGGCCAACTATCTGAAAAGACAAAACATGGTGGACAAGTTTGCGACCTATGCGGAGCAGAACGGACTGAAACGCCGCAACCTCATGATACAACGCTCCCACAAACTGTTGGAACGCTTCATACTAAGCCGTATCATCTATAATATGCAGAACGAGCAGGCTTGGATGGAATACCTGAACAGCGACGACCCTGCCATCCTGGAAACGCTGAAGCTCTTCCGCGAGGACAAGGCTTTCCCTCAGGCTCCTGAAAAGAAAGAGAAGAAAGTGGCCCAAAACACTTTCGACTATCGCGCAACGCATCTGAAAGCAACCTTTACGGCTTGTCTGTCATGATGACCAAACAAGAAATGAGAAAGATGATTCGGCTGCGGAAGCAACAACACACCGCAGACGAGTCATCTGTCGTTATAGCCCGTCTGAAAGAAAACCCACGATTCTTGCAGGCGCAAACCTTATTAATATATAGCGCCCTACCCGACGAAGTACAGACACAATCGCTGCTGGACGAACTGACGGAAGCGGGTAAGACGGTGTTGTTGCCCAAGGTGGTAAGCAGCGAGGATATGGAACTGCGCCGATATACGGGCACCTCCTCCCTACAGCCTGGGGCTTATGGCATTATGGAACCTGTTGGTGAACGCTTTACCGACTATGCAACCATCGACATAGCCGTAGTACCTGGTATGGCCTTCGACGCGCAAGGACACCGTCTGGGCAGGGGAAAGGGGTATTACGACCGTTTCCTGGCAAAGGTTCCTGACGTTTACAAGATAGGATTGTGCTTTTCGTGGCAAATGGTTGACGAGGTGCCTTCTGAGGCGAACGACATCACGATGGACGAGGTGATGAGGTGAAAGGTGAAAGTTGAGAATTGAAAGTTTACAATAACCGTGAACTATCAACCATTAATCGTGAACCGCGAACCATGAACCATCAGCAGAATCGGATGTCCGTAATGACCTGTTCGCCCACTAACGTGTTCAGCTTCTTGGTAAACTCCTGACGACGCATAGACAAATCGGCCCGCAAAGCTGGATTCGACAAGCGCACATACAACGTCTGGTTATAGATATAGGTGTTCAGCGTATAACGCATAATCATCGGACCAGCCACCTCTGGCCACCTTTCCACCAACCGCTTCTGCTGAAGAGGCGTCTCCAAACCTTGTTCACGCAGGGTTCGCATGATCAGGTCCTTCACCGATTGTACGTCACGCTTAAACACCTTTTTTTTTCTAATTTATAATTTGACTATTTACTATTTTATCATTCCTCCTTCTACGTGGAATATTTTATAGTCCAAATGACTGTTGCGCAGTATTTGGTCCAAGTGGTCACGATTGGTGTCCGTAATGAAAATCTGTCCGAAGCTGTCGCTCGACACCAGGCGAACAATCTGCTCCACCCTATTGGCATCCAGTTTGTCGAAGATATCGTCCAACAACAGCAAAGGAGTGGTATTCGAAGCTGTACGCTTCAAGAAATCGAACTGAGCCAGTTTCAGAGCAATAACATAGGTCTTGTTCTGTCCCTGAGAACCTTCACGACGCATCGGGTGACCTCCCAGTGTAAACTCCAGGTCGTCGCGATGCACCCCATGCAGCGAGTAGCCCACCGCACGGTCTTTCATACGGTCGCGCTGGATAACCTCCAACAGGGGTCCGCGCTGACAGTGGGACACGTAGTGCAGCCCCACCTGTTCGCTGCCTTCCGAAATGCGCTCGTAATACGACTGAAACACTGGTACCAGTTCGTCCACAAAAGCCTTGCGCTTCTCGTAAAGCTGCTCGCCAGCCTCAGCCATCTGTTCCTCCCAGAGCTGCATCAGCAGCGGGTCGGGTTCCTGGTCTTCCATTTTAAGCAGTGTGTTGCGCTGTTGGTGGGCATTGTTATAGCGTGCCAACGCGTCAATATAGCTGCGATCATATTGCGAGATGACGATATCCATCAGTTTTCTGCGCTCCTCGCTACTACCCTCTATGAGCAGCGTGTCAGCAGGTGCCACTACGACCAGCGGAATCAGTCCGATGTGTTCCGAGAGGCGTTTATACTCCTTTTTGTTGCGCTTGAAGTGCTTCTTCATGCCCCGTTTCATACCTACGGAGATGAAAAGAGAATCGCCATCCCCCTCATTTCCTTCATCACCTACGTATTCCCCTTCCAATACGAAAAAAGGCTCGTCGTGACGAATTACTTGCGAATCAATGGGATTGTTAGCTGAACGGCAGAACGAAAGATAATAAACCGCATCCAGCACGTTGGTCTTACCCATGCCGTTACGACCTATAAAGCAGTTCATCTTGGGCGACAATTCCAGCGTAGCCTCCGCAATGTTCTTATAATTGAGTATAGACAACTTCTTCAGTATCATATCGAGCGCAAAGTTAGCAATTTTGTACGAATTAAGCAAATTTTTCACTTTTCACTTTCTACTTTTCTCTTTTATTTCGTACCTCTGAAATCCTTTCTAAAGTACTACCGTTCGAAAAAATCCAAATAAATTTGGTTTTTTACTCACTTATTCGTACCTCTGAAATCCTTTCTAAAGTACTACCGTTCGAAAAAATCCAAATAAATTTGGTTTTTTACTCACTTATTCGTACCTTTGCACCTGATTTGTGCCCGAACAATAAAAAAAACGTAAAATAATGGCAAACAACAACGTAAAAGCAACTCCTGAAATGGAGCAGCAGGTCAGCAAGACCGAGGCTTTCTTCGAGAAATACAAGAAGGCCATCATTTGTGGCGTAGCAGCTGTCGTAGCAGTTATCGTATGCGCTATTCTCGTGAACAACTATTATCTTGAGCCCCGCAGCAACGAGGCCAGCACCGAACTCGCCAAGAGCCAGGAGCTGTTCGATGCTCAGCAGTACGACAAGGCTCTGGCAGGTTTCCAGAAGGTTGCCAGCGACTATAGCTCTACCGATGCCGGCAATCTGGCTCAGCTTTATATCGGCCTCTGTCAGGCTAACCTCGGCAAGTGGCAGGAGGCTGTCAATGCCCTGGAGAATTTCAGTGGCAAGGGCGACCAGATGATCAGTCCCGCAGCTGAGGGAGCACTGGGCAATGCCTATGCCAACCTGAAGCAGTACGACCAGGCTGTAAAGCACCTGACCACCGCTGCTAAGATGGCTGACAACAACTCGCTGTCACCCACGTTCCTCATCCAGGCTGGTGAGATTCTGGAAAGCCAGGGTAAGAAGGACGAGGCTCTGAAACTGTATCAGGAGGTGAAGGAGAAGTACTTCAACTCTATGCAGTATCAGACCATTGACAAGTACATTGAGCGCGCATCAGCAAAGTAAGCAATGGCAACCAAGAACCTATCGGAATACAATTCAGCCAACGTGCCCGATGCGTCGAACATGATTTTCGGCATTGTGGTGGCTGAATGGAATCCTGAGATTACGGGAGCATTGCTTAACGGCTGTGTCTCAACACTCGAAAAGCATGGTGCACTGCCTGAAAACATTCACGTAAAGACAGTACCCGGCTCCTTCGAATTGATTTATGGAGCGCGTCAGATGACGCTGAACGACGGCTATGATGCAGTTATCGTTCTGGGAAGTGTCATCCGTGGTGAGACCCCTCACTTCGACTACATTTGCCAGGGTGTCACACAAGGCATAGCCCGTCTGAACGCCACCAACAACATTCCAGTAGTTTTCGGACTGCTGACCACAGAGAATATGCAGCAGGCTATGGACCGCGCTGGTGGCCGACTGGGCAACAAGGGTGACGAGTGTGCCGTAGTAGCCATCAAAATGGCCAAGTTCTAAGTGGTGAGAGGTGAGAAATAAGAGGTAAGAAAACCATAGACAATGAAATTTATTTCATGGAACGTCAACGGGCTTCGTGCCTGTGAAGGAAAAGGATTCAGCGACATCTTCAAGGAGATGGACGCTGATTTCTTTTGTCTGCAAGAGACCAAGATGCAAGCAGGCCAGTTGGACCTGCAGTTTGATGGCTATCAGTCGTATTGGAACTATGCCGACAAAAAAGGCTATTCAGGCACTGCCATCTTCACCCGTCATCAGCCCCTGTCCGTGACCTACGGCATCGGCATTGACGAGCACGACCATGAAGGGCGTGTCATCACGCTGGAAATGCCCGACTACTACCTAGTCACCTGCTACACTCCTAACTCGCAGGACGGGCTCAAGCGCCTCGACTACCGCATACATTGGGAAGACGACTTCCGCCAATATCTGATGAAGCTTGACCAGCAGAAGCCCGTCATCCTATGTGGCGACCTGAACGTAGCCCACGAGGAGATAGACCTGAAGAATCCTAAGAGCAACCGTATGAATGCGGGGTTTACCGACCAGGAACGCGAGAAGTTCACCACCTTATTAAATAGTGGCTTTATAGACACCTTCCGAACCCTCTATCCCGAACAAGTCACCTACTCATGGTGGTCATACCGTTTCCAGGCGCGTCAGAAGAATGCCGGATGGCGCATCGACTATTTTGTAACCTCCGAACGCCTGCGCAGTCTGATTTCCGATGCCAAGATTCACACGGAAATATTGGGCAGCGACCACTGTCCGGTGGAATTATCGTTAAAAAGTTAAAAAAGAAGTACAACGAAAGGAAAAATCGTGTATCTTTGCCAACGTTTTAACAAACATATTTAATTTTAATTGAAAAGGAGAAAGAAATTATGAAGAAAATTCTTTTATCAGTAATGGCTGTTGCAGCCATCGGATTCACATCGTGTGGAAACAAGACCCAGCAGGGCGAGGCTGTTGACTCAGTAGCTATTGTTGATTCTATCGCTACAGGGGCTGCTCAGGAGACTATCGACGCACTGAGTGCTGACATTGAAGCAGGCGACGTTTCTAAGTTGCAGGCTACACTGGAGGGCATCAAGGCTTCTGTTGCCCAGTTGTTGAAGGAGAACCCTGAGGTTGCCAAGGAGTACGTGGCCAAGGTGCAGACTTTCCTGAAGGAGAATGCAGACAAGGTGAAGGCTGTTGTGGGCGACAGCGAGGCTGCAGTAGCTGCAGTAGCTGCAGTGACAGAGGTGGATCCTGAGGCTGTGGTGAAAGGACTGCTGGAGCAGGTAGGCGACGCTGCCACTGAGGTGAAGGACGCTGCCGTAGATGCTGCCAACCAGAAGGTGGAAGAGGCAAAGGATGCCGCTAACCAGAAGGTGGAAGAGACCAAGGCCGCTGCCGAGCAGAAGATAGAAGAGCAGAAGAATGCCGCCAAGAAGAAGGCCAGCGATGCCATTGACAATGCTGCTGCCGCTACCAAGAACAAGTTGGGTCTGTAAATGTAGCACCTTACACTGTTTCGTTGAATAAATAGGCCGGTTCGCTGAATGTTTTTGGCGAACCGGTTCTTTTTGTCTACCTTCGCCACCGAAAACAAACTCTAATGAATTAAAAGATATGAAAAAAACAATGATTCTCACAATGCTTGCAGCAACCACTATGATGCTGACAGCCTGCTCGACGGACAGTCCGTACGATGAGTACAACAGCAATCTCAACCCAGGTACCGATGGAGGTGTGCCTAGTAGCGGCGACATACCCAACGGAGGAAACGGAACCAGCACAGCTGGCACAGGTGAACTGATAACCTATCAGGTGGCTATTGACAAGACGACTGCCGAACCCACCAGCACGGTAGCGGCGTACTATCCAGAGGCAGACGACGACATCACGACACAGACATTCGACACACAGGTGACCATAGACATGAGCAGCCCTGTGGCCAAGACGGAGAACGGTGTGGAGATCACCATCAGTGGTGATAGCATCATTGCCAATCACGGCAAGAATGAAGGCATCTGCTATGTTGTCAGCGGCACTACCAGCAATGGTATGCTATACATCGACGGCAAGACCAACTTCATGCTGAAGCTGAACGGAGCCGACATCACCAGCACAAAGGGTACCGCCATTGACATTCAAAGCAAAAAAGCTGCCTATCTCGTGCTTACGGGCAGCAACAAGTTGACCGATGGCACCACTGAGGACCACAAGAGCGCACTCTACAGCAAGGGCAAACTCATCATCAGCGGTACTGGTTCGCTCGACGTCAACGCCACCTATAATAACGGTATCCACAGCAAGAGCTATATTGTCATTGAAAAAGGCGTGAACCTCTATGTGAATGCTGCCAACCACGGCATCAAGGGTACGGATGCCGTCATCAACGGTGGTATCGTCAATGTAGAGACGGCAGGCAAGGGTGCCAAGGGCATCAATTGCGACAACGACATCACCATCAATGGCGGACGTACCACAGTCATCTGCACGGGTAATGGTGAGTGGGACACGGAAGAGTTGGAGACCAAAGCTGCGACATGTATCAAGTGTGACTCCATCATGACCATCAAGGGCGGCGAAATCAATGTAAAGGCCACAGGCAGCGGCGGTAAAGGACTGAAAGCCGACTGGGAAGCTTACATCAGTGGCGGCAAGATACGCGTAATTACGACAGGTGGACTCTATTACAGCAACGGAACGACGGAGAATCACAACTACACAGGTAATACAGATAATCTGGACGATGCTTACACCTCATCGCCCAAAGGTATAAAGATTGGAACAAAGGATGAACACGGCGTGCTGGAAATCACAGGTGGCGACATCATGGTACGCACCTCAGGGTACAATGGTGAAGGCATAGAGAGCAAAGGCACGCTCGACGTCAGCGGCGGAAGCGTGATGGTTTCCGCCTACGACGACGCCATCAACTCGTCGGGCGACATGACCATTAGCGGTGGTACGGTAGTAGCGGTAGGAACCAACAACGACGGTATTGATGCCAACGGCAACATGTATCTGAAAGGCGGAACGCTGATAGCAATGGGAGCTGGCGGTGCCGAGGCTGGCATTGACATCAACGAACAGAAGAAACTATACATCTCAGGCACCAAGATATTTGGCATTGGCGGACGAGTGGATGGTTCACTGGGTTCTACCACACAAGGTATCGTGACAACAAACGGTTCGATAAACGCTAATTCGACCGTAACCATCAGTAGCGGATCAAACACACTGGCTTCATTCGCCATCCCACCCTACTCTTATAACAACGGAACTATACTGGTAAGCGCCCCTGGCATGCAAAGCGGTTCAAGCTACACACTATCGCTGGGCAGCAGCACTCAGACCGTAACAGCTACCAGCACCATCAGCAGTATGGGCGGAGGCGGATTCCCTGGCGGTCACTCTGGTGGATGGTAAGCACTTCGCTAGTAAACAGTTGATAGTGATAGTTGATAGTGATAACAATAAATGACTGAAAAAAGCGTTTAAATATGTGGATGCAGAAACAGTCAAAATATGAAAATACGGCTTATGCGGCGCTGTGGGGACTACTCTTCGCAGCACCCTTGCTGAGCCTGTATGTGCGCACATCCAACGACAGCAACCTGGAGTTCAACTGGCAGGAAGCGTTCATAGTCTGGCAACACATTGCGGTCTATCTGCTTTTCTTCCTTGTCCACAATTTCATATTGGCTCCCCTGCTCATCTATCGCCACAAGCGGTGGCTATATGGCATGCTCACGCTTTGCATGATAGGACTGTTCACCTTTTACCAGTGCCAACAGCGCCCCGACGACTTGCGTCGCAAACATCGCATGGAACGTATGGAGCGCATGAAGCAACGTATGGAGGAACGCAGAGAACGTATGGATGGGCGGGAACGTATGGAGGATCCGGAAGGTATGGACGAATACAGAGGAGAGCGCCCGGAGCGACGCCCCGGTTTCCGCAGGCATCATCGTGAGAGACCACCCATGTTTGGAGGCGAGCGCGACATCATAGCCATCGTCATCCTTATTCTGATGTGTGGCATGAACCTCGGTGTGAAGCTATATTTCAAGACGCGCGACGACCAAAAGAAACTGCTCCGTCTGGAAAAGGAGAATCTGGAACAGCAACTGGAATACTTGAAATACCAGATTAATCCCCACTTCTTCATGAACACGCTGAACAACATCCATGCCCTGGTGGACATAGATGCCGAGAAAGCAAAATCGACCATCCTGGAATTGTCGAAGATGATGCGCTTCATCCTCTACGAGGGCGACAAGAAAGGGGTGCCCCTGACTCGTGAGTTCGACTTCATACGCAACTACGTCACCTTGATGCGGCTACGCTATACGGACAAAGTCCACATCAATATGGAATTGCCCATACAAGTTCCCGACAAACAGATACCCCCACTGATGCTCATCACCTTCATCGAGAATGCCTTCAAACACGGCATCAGCTATCAGCACGAATCATTCATCGATATAAAGGCAGAGGTCAAGGACAACCAGCTACAGTTTACCTGTCGCAACAGCAAGGCGGAAAAACCGAACGAAGAGAAGGGAGGCATAGGACTGACTAACGTACGTCAACGACTCCATCTGCTCTACGACAACCGATATAAGCTCCACATACAAGACGAGACAGACATCTATAACGTTCAACTAACTATCCCACTCACATGATACGATGCATGGCCATTGACGACGAGCCCCTGGCACTACAACAGATAGTTGCCTATATAGGCAAAGTACCTTATTTGGAACTGGCAGCCCAATGCCAAAGTGCGCTGGAAGCACACCAGTTCTTGCAACACGATACGGTGGATGTCATTTTCTGCGACATCAATATGCCCGACCTAAACGGTATGGACTTCATCAAGGCGCTGGTGGCTCCACCACTCGTGGTGTTTACCACCGCTTACGCAGAATATGCGGTAGAGGGATTCAAGGTAAATGCAGTAGATTATCTGCTGAAACCTTTCGGACTGCAAGACTTCATGCGAGCAGCCAATCGCATTCGCGAGCGCATGTCCCCTAAGTTAGGGGACGACAGGGGTCTGAACAAGGGAAACATCAGCAGTTCTTCAGACCCCCAACCCCCTAACTTAGGGGGCGCAACCGACGATACCATCTTCCTGAAAACGGAATACCGCATTGTGAAAGTCAGCATTAGCGACATCCGCTATATAGAGGCTATGAGCGAATATCTGAAAGTCTATTTGGAGAGTGAGGCAAAGCCCATCATCACCCTGCTCTCCATGAAGAAGATGGAAGAGCGACTGCCCGACTATTTCATGCGCATCCACCGCTCCTACATCATCAACCTCACCAAGATTCAGGAGGTCAACAAGAATCGTGTCATCATGGACAGCGATACCTATCTGCCCATTGGCGACATGTACAAGGAAACTTTCCAAAAATATCTCGACACAAAATTTCTTGGGAAATAATTTGTTTTTTTCAGGATAATCGTGTATCTTTGCGCATTGGATAATTACTACTTAACTACTAATAACATTTACACGTATGAAAGATTTAAAAATGTACATTAACGGCCAATTCTGCCAAAGTAGCGACGGCCAGTGGATCGACGTTTTGAACCCATCGACAGAGGAGGTCATCTCCCGCCAGCCTAACGGCACTATTGCCGATGTAAACCGTGCACTGGATGCAGCGAAGGCTGCTCAGAAGGCTTGGGGCAAGACCCCTGCCATTGAGCGTGCCGCTTGGTTGAAGAAATTGGCCAATGGTATCCGTGAACGTCGCGAGGAATTTATTGACATCATCATGCGCGAACAGGGCAAGACCATCACGTGGGCTACTATCGAGGTGGACGTGACAGCCGAGTATTTCGACTATATGGCATCGTTTGCCCGACACATCGAGGGTGAAATCATCCCCAGCGACCGTCCTAACGAAACTATCTTCCTGGCTAAGAAGCCGATAGGTGTCGTTGCAGGTATCCTACCCTGGAACTTCCCCTTCTTCCTCATTGCCCGTAAGGCCGGTGCCGCACTGATCGCCGGATGTACTATCGTTATCAAACCCTCACAGCTGACTCCCGAGAATTGTACTGTTTTCGGTGAGGTTATTGACAAAGTAGGTCTGCCTAAGGGTGTCATTAACATTGTAACCGGAAAGGGAAGCGTCATCGGTAATGAGATGGCAGGCTCACCCAAAATCGATATTGTCAGCGTAACAGGTTCTGTAGGTGCCGGTGAAAGCATTATGGCTGCTGCCTCAAAGAACATCACAAAGGTAAGCTTGGAACTGGGTGGTAAGGCTCCCGCTATCGTCTGCAAGGATGCCGACCTGGAGAAGGCTGCACAGTGGATTGTAGACAGCCGTATCGGTAACAACGGACAAATCTGTAACAACGCAGAACGCGTCTATGTCCAGAAGGAAGTGAAGGCAGAGTTCACCAAGATTCTCGTTGAGAAGATGAAGGCCGTCAAGGTGGGCGACGTTTGCAAGGACCACACCGTAGATATGGGTCCCCTGGTAGAGCAGCGCGCCCTGGAAAGCGTTACTGAAAAGGTGGAGCGCGCCATCAAGCAAGGTGCCAAGTTGCTGTGCGGTGGTCATCGTGTAGGCGACAAAGGATACTTCTATGCAGCTACCGTGCTGGACAACTGCACTCAGCAGATGGACATCATCCACGAAGAGACCTTCGGACCCGTAATTCCATTGGTAGAGTTCAACACCATCGAACAAGCTATTGAATGGGCTAACGACTGCGAATACGGCCTGGCATCGAGCGTGTTCACCAAGGACATTGACACTGCAGCCCGTGTGGCCCGCGAACTTGAGTTTGGCGAGACCTACATCAACCGCGAGCACTTTGAGGCCATGCAGGGCTTCCATGCCGGTGTCAAGAAGAGTGGCATAGGTGGTGCTGATGGTAAACATGGCATCGAGGAATACCTCGTTACCCACGTCACCTACCTCGACACCCACTACGAGTAAAGCTGCCCCGCCCTACTCTTTCAGAAGAAGTATATTTGCAAAATCAATAACAAAATACAATATGCAAACAAGATTTAAAAAGAAAGCCAATATCTTTAATGTAGTCTTGACAGCCGTATCAGGAATGCTTTCCGTTGGTATTATGCTGTATGCTGTTGGCCATTTTGGATTGGACCAGGCATGGGACGAACTCATCCTCAACATGTTCTACATAGCCTGCTTGGTAATGATGTGGATGTACTTCTTCAATCGCCTCGAAACCCAGAAGTTCAACTACTGGAGCTCGTTGTGCATAGGCATCACCATCCTGTTGCGCGACATACTTTTTGCACCGCCGTTGGCTACCTACGCACTCCAGCTGACGTGTCTTACGCTCTCCGTCTGGCTTCTTCTCATGTTCACCTACTTCTATGCCCGCAAGGACTGGAAGACCTATTCTAAGGCCAACCTATGGTTCATCTTCATCGTCGATGTCGCCATCGCAGCACTTTACAACTACGACATCCTCATCGAGACCATTGGTGAAGAAAAGCCCTATCTGATGACCGAGATTTGGATTCGTCCAACCATCACCTACGGCCTCGTGGCCTGCTTCGTCACAGAGGATGAGTGATAGACCTTCGGTCAAATGAGAAATGAGAAATGAGAACCAACGGTCGACGGCCGAAGGGAAAGTCAAATGAGAAATGAATAAAGCGGAGCACCTTTCGGTTGCTCCGCTTTGTATTGATAATCAACGAAGATTATTTCTGCATATCATAAACAACCTGCATCAAACGCTTACCTATCTCATCGGCAGCCTCCATCGTAGCAGCCTCGCTATAGACGCGGATGATGGGCTCGGTGTTCGACTTGCGTAGGTGAACCCAACGATCGGGGAAGTCAATCTTCACACCATCGATATCGTTGACCTGGGCAGTGGGATCTTGTGCGAACATATCCTTTACCTTGACCAAGATAGCATCCACATCAGTATCAGGCGTGAGGTCAATACGATTCTTTGCTATCTGATAGTCGGGGAAGGTCTTTCGCAATTCGCTGACCTTACACCCCTTCTTGGCCAATGAGGTTAGGAAGAGGGCTATGCCTACAAGGGCATCGCGACCATAATGGCTCTCGGGATAGATGACACCTCCATTGCCCTCACCGCCAATCACAGCATTCACCTCCTTCATCTTGGTGGTGACGTTTACTTCACCCACAGCGGCAGCGGTATAGGTGCCTCCGTGCTTCTGGGTGACATCACGAAGGGCACGCGTAGAGCTGAGGTTGCTGACGGTATTGCCTGGGGTATTAGACAATACATAGTCGGCCACACTTACCAATGTATATTCCTCACCAAACATGCGTCCATCCTCACATATAAAGGCTAAGCGGTCTACATCGGGATCGACAACAATACCAAGGTCGTAGTGACCTGAACGCATCTCGTCCATGATGCCCTGAAGATTCTTTTCGAGTGGCTCAGGATTGTGGGCAAAATCGCCATTAGCCTCGCCATTCAGAAACTTGAAGCCTACGCCCAGGCGTTCCAACAACTTGGGCAGGATGATGCCTCCCACGCTGTTAATGCTGTCCACGCAGACAGTGAAACGGGCCTGACGAACAGCATCGGCATCAACTAGAGATAATGCCAGCACGCTGTCAATGTGACGCTGATCAAAACTGTTGTCTTCGGTATAATGACCCAGATGATCGACATCGGCATATTCAAAATCCTCGCGCTCAGCAATGTCAAGCACCTCAGCACCATCGGCTGCAGTCAGGAACTCCCCCTCTTTGTTAAGCAACTTCAAGGCGTTCCACTGACGCGGATTGTGCGATGCGGTAATAATAACACCTCCATCGGCACCACTCATGCGGACTGCCAGTTCAGTAGTAGGTGTGGTAGCCAAGCCTATATTTACAACATCATAGCCCATGCCCATCAGGGTTCCACAAACCACGTTCTTCACCATCTCGCCAGAAATACGGGCATCGCGACCAACAATAATCTTGTTGGAAGAACCCTTACCACTGCGACGGATGAAGGTAGCGTAAGCTGTGGTGAACTTAACGATATCCAATGGATTGAGGGTATCACCAGTCGGTCCACCAATGGTACCGCGAATACCCGAAATTGATTTAATAAGTGTCATATTTATAAGTAAGAATTGAATATACTATTCTTATTGGGGATTGTGATCCCTCACATAGGTTATCTCGTAATAACAGGGATATACGTTGGCAGAAGCATCGGAAGAGCCCTGAGAGTGAGGAACTATCAGACGTACCTTGGAGATTTCTTCATTTTCATCGGTACTTGGATCTGGACGTCCTATCTTGACATAATTCAGAGGAACAAGCCACCCAGCAGGAACAGAGGCAGAGCCATGAAACATATACATCATACCCGTGATAAACGAAGCGGTAATGGTCGTACCCGTACGTTTGACAGACATCTTATCAACATAAAGCGACGTATCATAAGTAGTGCCATTATAGGTAAGCCAAGCCTGAATATCATTGCGAATAAGAACAGAGTCAAGCATGATGTTCTTCTCCATAAAGCGACAGAGGATGTTCACTTGTTTGTTTTCCTCCAGTTTATCACCACATCCCTCGCGGATAATCTGCATATAGACACCATTGCGTTCGAAGAAAACGTACTGATTCTTCGAAACATCGGTGGTTTGACCCTGAGCCTTGAACTGAGACTCACTAATGACCTGAATGCCCTCACGCGTAATAAACCTATTGATGGCATCGCGTTCAGCCTCCTTCTTGTCGGCATAGGTCTCATAATTCTGACAACTGGTGTATGAGATAGCTATCAATAGAAGCAGCAGGGGATATAAAAATTTCTTCATCTTTTAAAGTCTAAATTTCAATTCGGCCACAAAATTACAAAATAAATATCAATTTTTCAATTGTCAAATACCTTTTATCAGCGTTTTTAGTCTACTTTAACGTGTCGGCAAAGGCAATAATAGCCTGATTGACAATATTTACAGCCTCATCAATGCTACATTCAAGACGTCCACCAGAGGCGTTCAGGTGACCACCACCATGGAAGAACTGTTCGGCCATGAGGTTACAAGGGAAATTGTCGACTGAACGAAGCGATACCCAGACGAGGTTTGGCTTATCGGTATCCTCACGCAAAGAAATGGAGAGTTTGAGACCCTTGATTTGCTGGGGAATATTAACCAATCCCTCAGCATCACCTTTTATAAAGTGAAAACGCTTCAACTCATCACGAGTCAACGCATAATAGGAAGCATGATACTCGGCCAAATAGACCAGTTTCTCGTACATGACATAGCCCATGAGGCGAATGCGGTCACACGAAAAGTTATGATAGACGTTACGGTATATCTTGTCTTTGTCGATACGCTTGGTGAGCAGTTCGCTGATAATGAAGAAGATTTCAGGACGACTGCTGTTGAAGGTAAAACCACCTGTATCAGTCATCATTCCACAATAGACTGGAATGGCAAAAGCCTTGGTCAGCCGTTCGAAGGCACCCATCTGCCACACAATACGAAACACCAGCTCACAAGTGCTGGAGGCCTCGGGGTGCGAGATAATCAGGTCGGCCTGGACCGTGGGGTTGAGATGGTGGTCGATGAGTATTTTACGTGCAGCGCTGTTGACCAGAGCAGGCTCCATCTCATCAACACGGCTGGGAGCGTTGAAATCAAGACAAATGATAAGGTCTGCTATCTTGAACAGCATGTCGCACTTGTCACGATGCTTGTCATAGCGTACAATCTTTTCACTATTAGGCATCCACGACAGAAAGTCTGGATACTGGTCGGGAACGATCACTGTAGCATCCTTGTCACGCAAGCGTAAAAACTCGGCCATTCCAAGTGAAGAACCTATGGCATCGCCATCGGGACTTTTATGACAAACCACCAAGATGGTCTGAGCATCAGAAATCAGCTGGTCCATCTGGGCCAGCTGATCAGTAGTCATGATATCTATATTCATTTAGAAAAGCTTGTTGGGATAAACACCCTCGTCAACCAGTTTCTGAATGCGGTTAACAGTTTCCTCTCTATCGGCAGCATAGGTTACACCAAACCACTTGGAAGTAGTGTCGAGCACCTCGCATGTAGCAGTACCCTCGGTAATGAGCTTATTCACCATCAATGGGATGAAGAACTCGGCTTTCAGGTTCTGCATATTCTTTGGGTCGCTCAAGAACTCCTTGAAATAAGCCTCAGAATACTCGAAATAGTCGGGAGTAAAGCCCCATACGTTCATAGAGACGGGAGCATTCTCGTCCAAAGTCTGCCACTCGCCCTGCTCGTCCTTATACTTAATGACACCATCCATGCGCAGTATCTCTGTACGCTCCACGACATCCTTCAAATGACGGTTGTTGTCATAAGTACAAACGCCACGAGCCACACTGCCGTTCTCACTCAAGGTGTTACATACGCGGAAACCTACCATAGCATACTGGTTCTTGGCACCCTCAGGAAGGTTAGATAGGTACTTGCCTATCTGCATGAAGCAGTCGCGACCATAGAAATCATCACAGTTGATAACGCAGAAAGGTTCCTTAATAACGTCCTTACCCATGAGCACAGCATGGTTGGTACCCCATGGTTTCTGACGACCTTCAGGAACACTGAATCCTTCTGGCAGTGCATCGAGTGCCTGGAAACAAAGCTCGCACTTCACCTTACCCTCGTATTTCGAAAGAATCTGGGTGCGGAACTGTTCCTCGAAATCCTTGCGGATAACCCACACAATCTTGCCGAATCCTGCCTGAATGGCATCATAGATACTATAGTCCATAATGGTCTCGCCATTAGGTCCCAGACCGTCAAGCTGCTTCAAACCACCATAGCGGCTACCCATACCAGCAGCTAAAAGAAATAAAGTTGGTTTCATAGTCTAAATATATGTTTTCATTATTACAGCATGCAAAAGTACGATTTTTTTTTCAGTTTCGTGAATATTTTCAACTCTTTAACTCAATAGAGGTGAGAGGTGGGATTTTCCTTAGAAGGGATAACCAATGGCAAAATGGAGTGTCTGGCTGTCCTTGAAGCTATTGAAGTTAAAGAAACCCGACTTTCCTGTTTCGTAAGGTACATGCAATGCGAAGCCCCAATCAAGACGGAGAATGAGGAAGTCGAGGTCGTAACGCAGTCCGACACCTGTTCCCAATGCCATATCACGGAAGAAATTCTTCAGGGTGAACTTGGTGTCCTCATAGCGGTCCTGCCCTTTATTCAGATTGTCGGTACGGTCCTTGAGGTTCCACACATTACCGGCATCCAGGAAGAGGGCGCCATAGAGATTACCAAACAGTTGCGGACGATACTCCAGGTTACACACAAATTTGACGTCGCCATTCTGCATGAGGTAAGAGATGGCTTTGTCTTCGTAACCGGGGAAACGGCCAGGACCCAGTCCGCGAACGGGGAAGGCTCGTATGCTGTTGGCACCGCCTACATAGAACAACTCGGAATTAGGAAGCCACTCACTGTTGCCATAAGCATAGATGATGCCGGCATTGACATGTCCCACCAGACGCGACAAAGTACCGATTGTCCATGTCTTGGTAAAGTCGGTCTCCAGTTTCACATACTGAGAATAGGGATTCTTGAAAAGCTGCTTGTCCTTCTCGTTCCAGCTCTTGCCGCCAATCATCATCCCCAAAGAGGTGACGTTGCCCGATTCAGCGATGGTCGTTTCCCAGCGGATGGGATGCAACAGGTTGGCAGGACTGGTGTAGGTGTAGGTATAGCGCATCTGCGGGACGAAGTAGTCCTGCATGGTGACCTTCAGATAGGGATTCTTGTCAACGATGGAGTCGAAAGCGGCCGTGTGACTGTTCATGAACTGATACTTCACCGTCAGAGGGGAGAACTCGTGACGGCTCTGTGCAGAGGTCTGCCAGCGATAGGTCCACTCGCCCGACACAACATGCATCTTATAATAGCTGGGGCGATAGATGACGTCCGTAGAGAGCTTGGCTAGCGTGGAAGGCGTAGAATAGAAACGACGGCGACGAATGATATGTCCCTGTTTGTCACGACGGATGCGGTTACCTCCAAAGAAGGGTGCAATAATGCGGGGGAACTCCACGGAAGCATCGGCACCATACTCATAGTTGTTCATGCTGGAACCACCGCTGGTGGACCACTCATAGGAGCCATGTAGATTGACGTCTATCTTCTCACCGCCACGGAAGGCATTACGACGGGTGATACCCATACGCAGCTCTGGGCCCATGCGTCCGATGGTACGCGCATTGAAAACAGTTTCCACATAAAAGTCCCAGGGCTTGTCGAACGTGCAGTTCAGCGTCAGGTCGAGGGTGTCGCAAGCTGCAGTGGTATCGCGTGGGGCGAACTTGAACTCGGTCATGGAGAACAGACCCATCGCATTGATCTTGCTGATGGACTCCAGATAGTCGCTATAGCTATAGAGCTGGCGGGGGCGCAGCTTCATGTCGGCCATCAGCACACGCGGACGGATAGGTGGTTTCTTGCCGGCAAAACGGATGGTGAAGAAACGACCGCGAAACGAGTCAGTGGGCTGTTCCATGAATGTCTTGCGCATGTTGATATTGATGCGTCCGATGTACCATTTATGCTTAGCGGCCTCTGGCACGTCGTTGGCCAGTTGGAAGCGCAGCTGTGCCTTACCATCCACCATCAAGGTGTCGGCAAGATAAGAGGCATAGCCGGGTTGAAAGAAATAATAGCCGTTGTTGCGTAATAACGTATTGATACGGCTTCGCTCGGCATCAAGGTTCGCCACCACAAAGGGGTCGCCACGGTGAATCAGTGCTTGTGAGAGGGTACTGTGAATCAGACTGTCTGCTTCTGCGGGGAAACCGAAGTAGCCGACGCTGTCAAGCATATAAAGGCGTCCCGGCTGCACCGTATATTGTATTTTGGCAGTCTTGGGATTTTTCTGCGTAATGGTCTGGTATGTCACTTTTCCATTGAAATAGCCGTGATTACGCAACACATTAGTGGCCACCAGCGACCGAAGACTGGGATTGACCCACGACATCAGCACGGGTTGTTTGCCAAAGGCTTTCGTCATCCACTTGGCAAAGCCACCGGGCTTGTCGGCATAGCGGTTCCACACACTGACGCCAAAAGAGAAGGGCAAACGGTGATAGCTGCTGCCGAACAGGGAACCATTGGGAGCGGTGGCTAGAGCGGCCTCCACCTCTTCCTGGGTGGTTATGAAATTGTCATTCTGCTCGTAGTCGTTATAGACTATCTTTTCCAGTCCCGTGAAAAGCTGGTCATCCTCGGGAATGTTCTTCGTCATGGAACAGGAGACGAAGAAGAGGGATGCTGACAGCAGAAGGTATGTGATGCTATTTCGTTTCATTGTTTTGTCTGGTGTTTAGGGAGTCGGTAGCAGTCTGCTGAGAACGTTGCAGGGACTGAGGTCTCATAAGCCGTTGGGGAGCGGGGTCCTTGAAACGGAAGATATCGGTGAAACGCTGTATCCTGCGACGCCATATAAAGCCGCCACCGTATTTCTGTGTATAGCCGTCGAGCCAGTCGTAGGAGTTATTCTGGAAGAAAAGCGTGAGATATTTATTGGCAGTATCGTCCAGGCGATACTCCAGGCTGACATTGTCGAAGAACGACTTATTACGCTGCTGCAACTCAGCACCTGACGACACCTTACCGCCTACGGCTATCTTCAGGCGGTTGTTCAGGAAACGCTTGGCAAACTTGAAAGAGTAGTCGGTATGGGTCTGACCGGTACCATCCAACGACTGGTCAACACCGAAAGAGAGGTCAATGGTACGCAAGGCATTGCCCGTAATATTGTTAATCTCACTGTTCAGGAACGAGCTCAATGCGGAGTTCATGGAGAACGGCTGGGTATTACCATCGGCAAGGTACATGCCCGTTGTCAGCATGGTCACCGCCAACTTGCCTCGCTGCTCCACACTCATGGACTGCAGCTCGCTATGCAGCTGCATATCCTCAGGAGCATCCAATGTGAACACTACGCCCATATCCTTCAAGGTCTTGGTGACGACGACACCACAGTCGAAATCAACACTGCGCCCTGCCCCATTGCTTCCCGTAACGGTCGCTTTGGTGCGCTCGGTAGCCGTGATATTCAGGGTAGGATTCATCGGATCGCCCGTGAACTCAATATAGGAACCATTCTGGATGACGAAAGTCTTCAGTGGAATGACGGGCAGCGAGTATTTCATCTCACCATTGGACAAGGTATAGCGACCCGTCAGGCGCAGATTGTCTGTAGGCGTGTAGAGCATACGCAGCGTGCCGCCTCCCATCAGGTCTATAAAGTTGGAGTGATCGGCATTGAGGTAGGCCATGATATGGGCACCCATGGACACATCCAGGGTCATATCCATGGTAAATCCATTGAGTGGCGGACGATTAACAACTACCTGAGCTGTATCACTGAAATCCTTGAATTTCACCAGATTATCCAAATGATTGTCGGTAGTCAGTGGAGTATCACGAAGGATATAAGCCATATCGGTACTTCCCAGTACTTCCAACCGTCCACGCATATTCAGATTGTCAGCAGGTCCTCGCATCGAGGCAAAGACATTGACGAAAGCCTTACCGTACGCCACGCTGTGCGGGTTCTCCTTGGCACCGATTATCTGGAAATTGCGGGCTCTCATGCGGACATCCACCATCACACGGTCGAGGTCGGAGAAATCTACGGAACCTTGAATATTCAAAGGATTCTCGTTGTAGGAATAGAGGGTGAAGTTGTCAAGCAGCAACTTGGAATCGACGATACGCACGGGGTCGTTGTCGAAACGGAGCGACACCCCATAGGGCACGCTCTCCACATACGAGGAGTCGAGGTAAATCTCACCATTCACCTGAGGTCTGGACAATGGTCCGCGAACGCTCATCTTTCCATCGCCAAAGCCCTGCAATCCGAAGAGATGGTCGGGAACAAAGCCATTGACAATGTTCAAAGGCATGCGTTCCAGTTGCAACATGGCATCCAGCGAACCTCCGCCAACATGATAATAGGTTCCCGACAGGAGTCCTATCTCGGCATCGTCCTTCATCAGACGGGCCTCTACGACATGGGCCGAATCACCCTGCTGCAAGTAGAGCAGTTCGGTGCTGACATTACCAATAGGACTGCGCTCGTAGGTCATGTCGCGGACTGACATATCACTGGCTACAGAGAGATGTCCTTCGGCATCCTGCACAACATGATAGTCACCATGTAACATACCGGTCATACGAGGCATATATGGAATAACCGACGTGACTTCATCCAGGTTGAACTTGTTCAAACTGACAGTGATGTCCTGCAATGCGGTGGGATCGCTCTCCTCTGAATATATCTTCACACCCATTCCGTCTTCCGCCAACAGGTCGATATTGGCTTTCACCCGTTTGTTGTTACCCAGGAAGATATAGTTGTCCGCATTCAGTTTGAACAGCTTATAGCCTAACGTTGGCGTCTCAGGCATCAGACGGACGTTCAGACCACTGTCTAACATCTCTGCCTGCGCACCGATACGGGCACCCAACTTATTGTCGGAATCGTAATAGCGTACGCCGAAGGTGGCTCCACGCTCTTGCAGTATGCCGTCGAAGAGGGCGTTGAACACGAACTGCGGGTTATTCTTGTTATTACGTATCTGACCGCCAAACGACAGGTGGTTCTTGCGTTGTGTTAACCGGAAATTGATGGTGTCCAGGCGCACATCGTCGTAGGTCAGCGAGTGAACAAAGCCATTGCCATTGACACCCGCTTCCGGTGAGGTAGCCATATCAAAGAGCAACTGCGTGAAATCAACACCCTGACTCTTCAGAATCGTCACCAACGGGTTGTCGCGCTTGCTCTCCACATGAACCTTCATAGTAGGCAACAGGCGACGCAAGGCAGGCTGGTCGATGATTTTGTTGGAGAGCTGGGCACTGGCACTGTCGCTCAGAATGGTGAGTTGTTTGAGTAGCTGTTCGTAGTTGCCGCTGCCATCCAGCTTCACAATGAAGTCGCCGCTCTGGGCCCTGACGATAGTGGTATCGGTGGTAGCGTTCAAGTGCAGTCCTACAAACTCGGAACGGAGTGCCTTGCTGGAATCGCGCACCGTGATATCGCTGATGAGTCCGCTCACATAGTGTGTCAGCTTCATGTCGGAAGTGACATCCACATGACCGCAAAGTCCCAGGGACAAGGGCTTATCTACCAGTCGCATCTTATAGAGGTCCACCGTATTAAGGTCTGCCGTGATAGTGGCATTGAGCTTCTTGGTGTTCAGCAGGGCATCGACTTTCAATCGGCCATTCACCAACGGATTGTCACTGAGCACATCAACCAGGGCATGTCCATTGCGGATAGTGGCTTGTGCGGTCATGTTGTCCAGGTTCCAATGACCATAGCGCAGATGTTGAATCTGTGCATCGGCTGTCAGCTGGGTACGCGGTGACAGGAAGTCGGTACCCTGTCCTTGTACCTTCACATCGGCTGTCACCGTATAGATGGAATCGCGAGGCATGAAGTGATGGACGTTCAACTGATCGACATGCAGGGTGGCATCGTAGCGCATCAGGTCGGCATTCAGCTGTCCTTGCAGCTTTACCCTACCCTTGTCTTCGTTGGCTGTCACATCAAAGGTATAGTTGGCTCTATCGGCCTTCACACGTCCCTCGGCACGGATACCGTTGGGAATGCGGTAGTCGCGTTGCATCTGTCGGGGCAGCATCTGTAACAGGAAACCGAGATTACCCCCTTGTGCTTGGAACTGCACGTCAGCACGCAGCTGCTTGGGATTGTCCAAGTGGTCGGCATAGCCTGTCACAGTAGCGTGGAATGCTGAAGGCAGCGTCATCTCCACATCGCTGAACTCCATGTGCTGCATATTACCACTGAGCGCTCCCTCTACCTGCAGTGGGCTGTCAGGCCAGCGGTCGCGGAAGCCCTGGGGCATGTCGGCCAGGAACACCATGACGTCTTTCTTGCCTACTTGTGCACGGAGTCGTAATTGCAACTGTCCGGGAGCGATGGAGTCCATCAGGTTGAGGGGCATATCCATCTCAACGGCTATCTCCGAATCGGGTGTCTTCAGATGAAACTTAGGCAGTCGTAGCGTTCCGTTCTCCATCTCTACGGGTCCCGTAAGGTCGGTCACCTGAAGACCGCTCTTTTCACGCAAAGCCACATGACGCATCACAAGGCGCAACGTGGGGTCGTGGTAATAGATGGAGTCTATGCCGATACTGATGTGTGACAGGTCCAGATGGTTATAGTCCAGGCCGTCTATGCGAGGCTGGAAATTCTGGTCATATTGCAGGGCACCGTTGTCCCAATCTACTTGCTGAACGGTGTAGGTCTCTGTCTCCAAATCAACCAGTGCCTCACGGGCTGTCAGCGATCCCATGTGCATACGGACACTCATCGTGTCGCCGGGCATGTGGAGTGCAATATCGGAGTGTTGCACCCGAGCCTCGTCGATATGTATCTTCCAGCGGTTCTGGGAGGTGGTGGTATCTTCCGGAACGGAGTCGTTCAGCACAATGTCCAACTGGGCATCTTCCAACCGGGCTCCATTCACTTCAACGGTTTCCCGATGGAGGTCTATACCATCGCTCTTGACGAATAGCCGACTGAAGCGACCTTTCACTTTTGCCGCTTCAACAAACCCGTTAGTATTTAGTTGTGTATTCTTGATGTCCAATTGGTTAACAACAACCTTTCCACCGAAAAGTGGCACCAGTTGGACGTCAACTACCAGACGTTCTACGTCGGCAATGGTGTCTGGCTGATGAATCACTCGGATGCCATCGACACCCAAGTCGAGAGGGAACGACAAATCCACGTGGTCAACCGTAATCTCCATTCCCGTCTCTTCGGAGGCGTAGGCAGCAACCTTATCTACCAACCAGTTCTGCACAGGTGGCAGATAAATCAGGATGGTAAGCAGGACAAACAGCAGGACGGGGCTCAGCAAGATGCCCAATATCCACCAAAACGCCTTCTTCATGTTTTCTATTCTTTAGGGGCCAGCACCTGCCACAATGTATCGTTGGGCAAGGGGGCTTCTACTATAATGTCTTCTTTTGATACGGGGTGCGTGAACGTCATACGACGTGAAAGCAGCGAGATGCTGCCATCGGGATTGCTGCGCGCTGCACCGTATTTAAGGTCTCCCTTGATGGGGCAACCCATAGCGGCCAACTGGCACCGAATCTGATGATGGCGACCGGTCAGCAGCTGCACTTCTACCAGTGTGTAATGGTCCGACAGACCGATGGTGCGATATTTCAGTACGGCTTTCTTCGAACGAGGCACCTCGTGGTCGTAGGCATAACTCTTGTTCTGCTTCTCGTTACGCACCAGCCAGTTTTCAAGTGTATGCCACTCCCCATCGTCGAGGAACTTTTCACTTTTCGTTGTTCCCTTTTCACTTCTAACAATTGCCCAATAGGTCTTATGCACCTCACCCTCGGCAAACATCTTGTTCAGTCGGGTGAGAGCCTTCGAGGTACGGGCGAACGCCACCAACCCCGAAACAGGTCTGTCAAGGCGATGTACCACACCCAGGAACACAGCTCCAGGCTTCTGGTACTTCTCCTTGATATAGTCCTTTACTATATCGGAAAGGGGGCGATCGCCAGTCTTATCACCCTGCACGATCTCCCCACTCTTTTTATTGACTATGATAATATGGTTGTCCTCGTAAACGACCTCCATACCTCTTACATCTTACTTCTTACATCAGACATCTTACATCAGACATCTTACATATTCATACCGCCGTCAACCTGAATGACCTGACCGCTTACATAGCTTGACATATCGGATGCCAGGAAGGTAGCCACGTTGGCAATGTCCTCTACCTGACCGCCACGACGGAGGGGTATCTTCTTCTTCCATTCCTCACGAATCTCCTCGGAGAGCTGGGCAGTCATGGCTGTCTCAATGAATCCGGGGGCTATGGCATTGGCACGGATGCCCTTAGGACCCATTTCCTGACCGATACTCTTTGCCAGAGCTATCAATCCCGCCTTCGAGGCTGCATAGTTGGCCTGACCGGCATTACCGTGAACACCTACTACCGAGGCCATGTTAATAATAGAGCCACCCTTCTGGCGCATCATCACGGGCACACAAGCGTGGATGAAGTTGAAGGCCGACTTCAGGTTGACGGCAATCACAGCATCCCACTGCTGCTCGGTCATGCGCAGCATCAGACCGTCTTTGGTGATACCGGCATTGTTCACCAGAATATCAATAGAGCCAAACTCTTCCTTTACAGCCTTTACCACCTCTTCGGTCTGGGCAAAGTCTGCTGCATTCGAAGCATAGCTCTTGGCTTTTACACCCAGAGCGGCTATTTCCTTTTCTGTCTCCTCGTTCACCTCGAGGTCTGTGAATGCAACGTTAGCGCCTTCTGCGGCAAACTTCAATGCGATAGCCTTTCCGATACCGCGTGCAGCACCTGTAATCAGCGCTGTCTTTCCTTCTAATAATCCCATAATACTTATTTATTGTTTATTGTTTATTGTTTATTGCTTATTGTTTATTGTTTATTGTTCTCAAATTCTCCTCTTTCCCAGGGCGCTATATACAATCTTAGCCACCTGGGGCTTCGTAGCCTCCTCCGTCATGCCGTGGGCAATACGTCCGTAAATGTACGGCACCTCAAGTCCTTTGATACAATAGTGGGTGATGTCGGCCACCAGCTCCACATTATCTATATCGAACTCGCCGTCTTCCTTTCCCTCACGGAACACCTTACGGAACAGTTCTATCTCAGCGTCATCGAAATTCTTGCGAACCTTCTCTACCATCCAGATGTTACGGAAGAACTCTGCACGCAGGTTACCATTCCTGACCACAGTCTCACGAATCATGCTCAGGTGCAGGTAAATCAGTTCGATGATTTTCTCCTGGGGTGGAATCTTCTTCGCTGCCACCTCGTCAAGTTGGTCTGACAAGCGCTCCAACTCGCTCTCAATGACGGCAAAATAGATATCCTCTTTCGATTTAAAATAGGTATATAAGGTACGACGACCCTTATCTGAGGCCTGCGCAATATCATTCATCGTCGTATTCTCCAAACCATTCTTGGCAAACAACTGACGAGCTACATCCACTAATTTTTGTCGCGTTTTCGATATTGACATATTGATAGTCCTCCCAAACTTTTCCCTATTGCACATTACGAATACATTGTGCAAAATTAGGAAATACTTCTGATATTGCCAAATCTTTTTTACTTAAATTGTAAAAAATACGCTTTTTACACATTTTTTCTGCAAAAGATTTGCATATTTCAAAAAAAACTCGTACCTTTGCACCCGCTTTTAAGAAATAACATCGCGGAGTGGAGCAGTTGGTAGCTCGCCAGGCTCATAACCTGGAGGTCGCATGTTCGAGTCCTGCCAGTTCTTTGACCAGGGTCAAAGCGTTTGCAAGCAAACGATGACGAGTCCTGCCTCCGCAACAACGAAGTCCGATTTTTGTCGGACTTCTTTTGTATTTATCTGCGGCGCAGAAGCTCCACGATACGAGCCAGCTGGTTAGGAATCCTGATTTGCTGGGGACATTTCGGCAGGCACTCCTCACAGTCCTGACAGCTACGCGCCCACTTCTCCACATCAGGCAGCGCCTTGCGCAGTCCCTCGGTAAACTGCTGTTTCTTGGTCATATAGTCGGCAGCCTGCTTGTCGGGCAACGGCAACACATGCTCGTGTACGGCATCGTTATAATAGGCAAAGTTGCCAGGGATATCCACTCCATAGGGACATGGCATACAGTAGCCACACGTCGTACACGGTATGGTGGGGAATCCTGCCATCTCGTCTGCAATGTCGGCCAGCAACCGGTTCTCGGCCTCGGTACATGTCTCCAGCGGCGAGAAGGTCTGCACATTCTCCACGAGGTGATCCATGCGGTTCATGCCGCTCAGCGTGGTCAGGATGTTGGGATAGGAGCCTACCCAGCGGAAGGCCCAGCGGGCCGGACTGTCCGACGGACGGACCGTCTTCAGTTTATCCACCAGCTCCTTGGCCATGCGTCCGAAGGCACCGCCGCGCAGAGGTTCCATGATGACACACTGCACACCAGTCTTCTCACACTTATTATAGAGGTATTCTGCATCGGCATCCACCCGTCGGCCTTGTTTCATCGAAGCATGACGCCAGTCCAGGAAGTTCATCTGAATCTGACAGAAGTCCCAGTGGTACTGGTCGTTATGGTCCAACAAGTAGTCAAAGGGACGAATGTCACCGTGATAGGAGAAGCCCAGATGCTTGATGCGTCCAGCCTCACGCTCCTTCAGCAGGAACTCCAGTAGCCCGTTGTCCAGAAAACGCCCTTTCAACGCGTCCATACCGCCACCTCCAATGCTATGCAGCAGGTAGTAGTCGATATAATCTACCTTCAGCCGCTCAAACGACTGCTCATACATCCGCTTTGATGCCGCAAAGTCCCACAGCCGCTGGTTCTGGTTCGACATCTTCGTAGCCACGAAGTATTTGTCGCGGGGATAACGGCTCAGCGTGTTACCCGTCAGCACCTCCGACTGTCCGCCCATATACATCGGGGCCGTGTCGAAATAGTTCACACCGTGGGCTATGGCATAATCCACCAGCTTGTCCACCTCGTCCTGATTGTTGGGCAGTCGCATCATGCCGAAGCCAAGCAGCGATATCTGCTCCCCCGACCCGTGCTGTACACGGTAGGTCATGCGGTTCGTTACCCCACCCTGCTCTTCCTTCTTCTGGGCAAACATCTGAAAAGGTTCCATCACGGTCATGGATACTGCCGCGCCGACTCCCATGCCCAGGCGTCTCAGGAAGTCGCGCCGTCCGCTATTAAAACTTTTCTTATCCTCCATCATGCTGTTTCAGTTTTTATAATTGGTATTTTCTGTTGCAAAGATACGAATAATCAGAAAGATACCCGCATCTTTTGCGATTTTTTTTGTGATATCCCTACCATAAAGCTGCCGAGGCATTGGGGTGGATGCCTCGGCAGCTTTATGGTTTAACGTTTATGTTCACCGCGGCTGCAGGTCTGCATATTCTACTGCGACATTGGGGATGCACGGGCACGCCTTCTGCGGGTTCAGGTCGTGATGACCAACAATCAGCGCGCTGGGGTATCGCTGGTGCAGTTTCTCCAGCAACTGGCGCAGGGCTATCCGCTGGGCTGCAGTACGCGTGTCGGCGGGTCTGCCGCGGATGTCCAGCCCGCCCTCATAGCAGATGCCGATGGAGTGGACGTTGTGGTGCTGGCAGTGGGCGCCTGTGAGCCATTCCGGTCGGCCTTCCTCGATCTCTCCGTTACGACGGATGACGTAGTGGTAGCCTATCCCGAGTTTCCAGCCGCGCTGGCGGTGCCACGTATCGATCTGGGCTGCCGAACTGGTCTGGTCGGGGCGCACTGCCGAGCAGTGAATCACAAGCAGGGTAATACGTCGCATGACTGTACTAATACTGTTGAACTAATGGCTG
>CACXTX010000019.1 GCA_902770635.1 uncultured Prevotellaceae bacterium
GCTGGCAGCATTAGTGCCACCCCGCTATTATATCGAAGCCATGCGCAAACTAATGATTATGGGTGTAGGTCTCGATGCCGTAGCTCGTGAGGTAGCTGTCATGGCTGGCATGACGGTAGTATTGCTCACCGTCGCCCTCTTGAAGTTTAAGCAGCGCCTTGAGTAATCATAATTCTCAATTCTCAAATCTTAATTCTCGATTATGCTCAAGTTTCTCATACAAAAAGAGTTCCTGCAGATACGTCGCAATTCGTTTCTGCCCAAACTCATCATCATGTTCCCCATCGTCATCATGTGCGTGATGCCATGGGTTATGCAGATGGAAGTTAAGAATGTCGTGGTAGATGTGGTTGACATAGACCATACCATGGAGTCGCAGCGCTTGGTACAGCAGGTTGCCGCTTCCAACTATTTCATCTTTGGTGGACAAAAAGCCACCTATGCCGAGGCGATGAAAGATATAGAGAAGGGTGATGCCGATATAATACTCGAGATTCGTGATGGCAAGTACCTCATAGCCGCCAATGCCGTCAATGGCACCAAGGGAGGCATGGGCTCATCTTATCTTAGTCAGATAGTCAACTCTCACAATCAAAATGCCAAAACACAATTTTCAACTCTGAAATTATACAACAAGGGTCAGGACTACAAACTCTTCATGATTCCTGCGCTCTTTGCCATAGTTATGATGCTCATGACAGGATTCTTGCCCACACTCAACATCGTAGGCGAGAAAGAGGCTGGCACCATCGAGCAAATCAATGTGACACCAGTATCCAAGTGGTCGTTCATCCTTGCCAAACTCATTCCTTACTGGCTCATAGCGCTCTTCGTCATCACCGTCTGTTTGCTCTTGGCATGGATAGTCTATGGCATCACGCCCGTTGGTCCTGTTTGGCTCGTCTATGTGCTCGCCATGCTGCTGGCACTCTTCTTCTCGTCATTCGGACTCATCGTGTCCAACTATTCCGACACCATGCAGCAAGCCATGTTCGTCATGTGGTTCTTCGTGGTCAGCATCATGTTGCTCTCAGGACTGTTCACCCCAACGCGCTCCATGCCTGAGTGGGCATACCTCACCACCTACATCAACCCCATGCGCTATTTCATCGATGCCACTCGCACCGTCTTCATCCGCGGTGGTGGCTTATACGAAACAGGCCACCAAGTCTTAGCCCTCGCCGCCATCGGCACCCTCATGGGCTGCTGGGCAGTACAGAGCTATAAGAAGAACAGTTAAAATATTTGATTTTATGGCTGACACCTTGTGTCTCACCATAGCCGATGGCAATGTAACAAGCTAGTTGTTGGCATTACGGAACTTTCCATATTTAGCCAAAGTCCCTTGGAAAGCCTTTGGTTCGTTAAGAATCAGTTGCATGTGCAAGTTGCTTTCACGATTCAGAATTGCAATCTGCTCTTCCATCGCCTTGACAACATCCTCCGCCAAAGGCTCATTCCTGTATGCCCTTACACTCTATGCCTGGCTTCAATAGCTTCTTGTAATGTCATTTGTTTTTACTTTGTTTTATTTCCCCACGCAGAAATTTTTAAAGATATTTCCTAATACTTCGTTGGTCGTTATCTGACCGCCGGTTATTTCTGCAAGGGTGTCTGTGGCTTGGCGGAGGTCTTCGGAAAGGAGATCTCCGCTTAGTTGTTGCTGTAGGCCGTTGATGACGCGCTGGATGTGCTCGTGAGCCCTTGTGAGGGCGTCGTAGTGGCGGGCATTTGTGACGATGACGTCAGTATCGGTCAAGGTGGGGATGTCAGCCGCCTCGTAGATGGCCTGCTCTAAGTTGGTGATGTGTTTGCCATGCTTGGCAGAAATTTCGATTAAAGGAATTTTAACAAGTATAAACGGCTTATTTTCGGCTTTATCTATTTTGTTTCTTACAACGATAAGTTTCTTATTTTTAGTTAATTTTTTAATTTTGATTAATTCTTCCTGAGAAGGTTCTTCGTCTATCATCCATATTACGATACGGGCTTTTTCGATGGCTGCGTAGGTACGCTCAATGCCAATCTGTTCTACATGGTCGGAGGTTTGACGGATGCCTGCGGTATCGATGAAACGGAAGGTGATGCCATGCAAATTAATGGTATCTTCGATGGTGTCGCGGGTTGTGCCGTGAATGTCGCTGACGATGGCGCGTTCCTCGTGAAGCAGGCGGTTTAAGAGGGTAGATTTTCCTACGTTAGTCTTACCGACAATGGCTACAGGGATGCCCTGCTTGATGGCCTGTCCAGTTTCAAAGGAATGGGCTAGTTGGGTAAGGTGATTGTTAATTTCTTTTGCTATACTCATGAGCTCAGAACGGTCGGCAAACTCCAGGTCTTCATGGTCGGAAAAATCGAGTTCTAGTTCGAGAAGCGAGGTGAGTTTTAGTAGTTTCTCGCGCAGGTTGGATAGTTCTGAGGAGAAATGTCCTCGGAGTTGACTCATGGCAATTTGGTGGGTGGCCTTATTGGTTGATGCAATTAGGTCTGCAACGGCTTCGGCCTGTGAGAGGTCCATTTTGCCATTAAGGTAGGCGCGCATGGTATATTCGCCAGGGCTGGCCATTCGGCAGTCGTGTTGAATCAGCAACTCCAATACTTTATTTAATATGTATCGTGACCCGTGGCAAGAAATCTCTGCGCTATCCTCACCTGTGTAAGAGTGGGGGGCTCGGAAGATGGATACCAATACTTCATCGACTGTGTTTTGATGCTGTGACACAGCATCAGACTCGATGATGTAACCATAATGGATGGTGTTGGGTTTTGCGTTTGAAAGGTTTTTGGAAAAAATACGAGAAAGAATCTCAAGCGTTTGAGGGCCTGAGATTCTTATAATTCCTAGTGCTCCACCAGGAGCTGTTGCCAAAGCGCAAATGGTATTTTTCATTTATATTCTGTCAAGAACCTTCTGAATAATGGTATCAATAGAGTTCTTGTAGTCTGTGTTCATCTTCTGGGCATAGCGGTTAGCAATTACCATGCAACAGGTCATGGCGCGATGGCCGAGGAGTGAAGCCAGACCGGCTAGGGCTGATGATTCCATCTCGAAGTTACAGATTTTCATGCCTTCGTATTCGAAAGATTCTATCTTCTTGTTCTGATCGGGATCGGCAATGTCGGCACGGAGCTGACGACCTTGTGGACCATAGAAACCACCGCAGGCAACGGTATAGCCTTTGACCATGTCGTCACCGGCAATCTGGTTGATGAGGTCTGCATCGGCTACAGCTACGTATGGTGCACCTTTGATAGGATCCCACTGCATGTGTTCGCGGAAGGCTCGCTCCATGGGAATATCACAAACAACGTTGCGCCCTGCGTAATAGTTCAGCAGACCATCAAAGCCAATACTTTTAACGGAAGCGATGAACGAACCTGTAGGTGTGAATGGCTGCAGTCCACCACAAGTGCCAATGCGCACCATCGTCAGCGTGCGGTGTTCGTCTTTTTCCTCACGGGTGTTGTAATCAATGTTTGCAAGTGTATCAAGTTCGTTGACAACGATATCTATGTTGTCACACCCTATACCATGCGACTGGCAGGTGATGCGTTTTCCTTTATACATACCAGTGATGGTGTGGAACTCGCGACTGCTTACTTCGTGTTCTATGCTGTCGAAATGGGCAGCAACAGTATTTACACGAGCAGGGTCACCAACAAGAACAACACGATCAGCCAGGAATTCGGGCTTGAGATGAAGATGGAAACATGAGCCATCGCCATTGATAATCAGTTCTGATTCGGGGAAATGTTTCTTAGCCATAGTATTACAATTTAGTTGTTTAATAAGGCAAAGATACGAAATAAAATGATAAAATGGTTATTTGGCTATTGACAATTAAATTTATTTAATACTCTATCAGTTTGTCTTCTGTCTCAAGAGCATTCCAAATGCTGTATCGAGCCTCAGGATTCAGTTGTTGCATTCGGTCAAATAAATCTTGTGCCTTAGTCCGATTTGAGTCGTGTTCGTAGGGACATTGTTTGATTTGTTTCTCATAGTGCTGTTGTTCGGCGTAAAGTCTAATATCGTTTTCCTGACAAAGGCAGAGCGGACGAATGATAGTAAGTGGCATCTTCCGCATTCTGAGCTTGGCGGGCATAGTTGAGAAATGGCCTTGAAAGGTGAGGTTCATCAGCGCGGTGTGGATAATATCATCCTGATGGTGACCTAGGGCTATTTTTGTGCAGCCCAATTTCTGAGCGAGGTTAAAAAGCTGTTTCCTTCGCTGCCAAGAGCAGAGGAAACAAGCGGGTTTGTTTGGTTGCTGTGGCACAGCAATATGCGAAACGGGACTAACTTGTTGTGGCACAGCAACAGACGAGAACGAGGTGGTGATGATGTGGAAGGGAATGCCGAGTCGGTCGCAGAAGGACTGGAGGTAGGTAGTGTCCGTTTCGTATTGGATGTTTTCCATGCGGACATGAAGTGCCTCAACGGTAAAGCGGGGAACATGAATCTTGGAGCGACGGGCTAGGAATTCCAATAGGCATAGGGAATCCTTTCCGCCAGACAAGCCGACGAGGATGTGGTCGTCCTCGTCGATGAGCTGGTATTTCCCCAGTGCCTTGTTGAATGTCTTCCAGAGTCGTTCTTCGAGGGTCATTTCATGAAGACTAGATAGACGGCACAGATGATGAGCACGAAAGCCAGAATATGGTTCCAATGCAGATGGGTTCCCTGGAACATGATGTTGGCTATTACACAGAAAACGGCCAACGAGATGCATTCTTGAATGACCTTCAACTGGATGAGATTGAAAGGTCCTCCGTTTTCTACAAAGCCCAGTCGGTTGGCGGGTACCTGACAGCAATATTCGAAAAAGGCAATCATCCACGAGAAGGTGATGACACCAATGAGTGGCCAGTTGCTGCTGGTGCCCGTTTCTTGCAATTTCAAATGCCCATACCAAGCCAGCGTCATAAAGACGTTGCTTAGTATGAGCAATATGATGGTATAGAGTCCGTTCATAAACTAAAGCTATAGGTAAAAGTGAAAAGTGAAAAATTCCCTACCGGACTCCTGAACGGCGGCAGCAAATTATTCACTTTTCACTGTTCACTTTTCTCTTAAATATTCGTCCATGTTCTGGGCAGCGCGACGACCGTCACCCATAGCCAGGATAACGGTAGCACCACCACGAACGATGTCACCACCAGCGAAGATTTCGCTGCGTGCAGACTGCATACCTTCGTTGACCACGATGGTGTTCTTGCGACCCAGTTCCAAACCTTCGATAGACTTCGGTACCAACGGATTGGGCGATACACCAACCGCTACGATGACTTGGTCGACATCCAGTGTCACGGTCTTGCCCTCAACAGGAACAGGACTGCGACGACCAGAGGCATCAGGTTCTCCCAGTTCCATTACTTGCAGAACGGCCTGCTTCACAGCTCCTTGTTCATCGGCAATATACTCGATAGGATTGTGAAGTGTGAGGAACGAAATACCCTCTTCCTTGGCGTGCTTCACCTCTTCCAGACGAGCTGGCATTTCCTGCTCAGAACGGCGATAGACCAAGGTGACGTTGCCGCCCAGACGTTTAGCCGTACGACAAGAGTCCATAGCAGTATTTCCACCACCAACCACGAGTACGTTCTTGCCCAGATTGATAGGCGTGTCGGTTGTCGGGTTGGCAGCATCCATCAGGTTGACGCGAGTAAGATACTCGTTCGATGACATGATGTTGATTGCGTTCTCACCAGGAATGCCCATGAAATTAGGCAGACCGGCACCAGAACCTACGAAGATGCCCTTGAAACCTTGTTTCTCAAGGGTCTCGACGCTGATGGTCTTGCCCACGATAACGTCGGTCTGGAAATGAACGCCCATCTTAGCCAGGTTCTCAATTTCCACATCCACAATCTTGTTGGGCAGACGGAACTCGGGAATACCATATTTCAATACACCACCGATTTCGTGCAATGCCTCGAAAACATAGACGTCGTAACCCTTCTTAACCATATCGCCAGCAAAAGAAAGACCAGCAGGACCAGAACCAACGACGGCAATCTTGATACCGTTGGCAGGTGCAATCTCGGGCAGCGAGATGTTGCCGCTTTCACGCTCATAGTCAGCAGCGAAGCGTTCCAAATAGCCAATGGCCACTGCGGGCTCATTCATCTTCAGATGGATACACTTGCTCTCACACTGCTTCTCCTGCGGACAAACACGACCACAGACGGCGGGTAGGGCAGAGGTATTCTTCAGCACCTTGGCAGCAGCCAGGAACTGACCACGCTCGATGTTCTTGATAAACGAAGGAATGTTGATGTTGACAGGACAACCCTCGACACAAGTAGGCTTGGCACAGTCCAGACAACGCTTGGCCTCAGTCATAGCCATTTCTTTAGTCAGTCCGATGTTCACCTCTTCCGTACGAGTGGTAGCACGGTAAACGGGATCAAGTTCTGGCATGACCACACGCTCGATGGCTGTGCGTTCCTTTGGCTTCATGCTCTTGCGCAGTTCTTCACGCCATGCAGCATTGCGGTCGGTCAGGATATCTATGGTGTCGTTGGTGGGGTCGGCATCCATGACAACGTCCGTTGTGGCTGCTATTTCAGATTTATCATCGTTCTCCGAGATAGAAACCAGGTGCTCTTCGTAGTGAGCCAGTTCCTCCTGTTCCTCGCGCTTGAAGGTGTTCATGCGCTTGAACATCTCATCCCAGTCAACCAAAGCACCGTCGAACTCAGGACCGTCAATGCAGACAAACTTGGTCTTGCCTCCGATGGTCAGACGGCAGGCACCACACATGCCCGTTCCATCCACCATGATAGTGTTCAGCGATACCTCGCAAGGAATGCCATGCTTCTGGGCGGTAAGGTTAGAGAATTTCATCATAATAGGAGGACCAATGGCAAACACCTTGTCCACATGAGGCTCCTGTTCAATGAACTTCTCAATACCCACGGTGACTACGCCTTTCTCTCCATAGGATCCGTCGTCGGTCATGATGATAACCTCGTCAGACGACTCTCGCACTTTATCTTCAAGGATAATGAGGTCTTTGGAGCGACCAGCCATCACGCTAAGCACTCGGTTACCCGCCTTCTTCAGCGCCTGGATAATGGGCAGCATGGGTGCTACACCCAGTCCGCCACCAGCACAAACTACGGTACCGTAGTTCTCGATGTGTGTGGGATTACCCAAAGGCCCTACGACGTCTGCAACAGCATCACCTTCGTTCAGCGCACAAAGCTTCTTGGAAGACAGTCCCACCATCTGAACCACCAGCGTGATGGTGCCTTTGTCAATGTCTGCACCGGCAATGGTCAGTGGCATGCGTTCACCTTTCTTGTCAACACGTACAATAACGAAATTGCCCGCCTTGCGACTTTTGGCAATTAACGGAGCCTCTATTTCGAAAAGGAAAACCTTCTCAGAGAATTGCTCTTTCCTAACAATTTTATTCATAATTTCTTCGTTTGGTTTGCATTCTGCCTGCAAAATTAATAAAATAAAATCAAAAAGCAAAAGAAATGCGACTATCTTTTGCTTTTTGACATGATCTCTTGATGTAGAGGACGCGGATAGTTATCCAATGAACTTAAGAATCAGATCAACAACCTCATCTTCAGTCTTGCCTTCCATGTTGATGACCAAGTCGTAGTTGCGCGTGTCATAACGGGAAGTACCCGCGAACTTCTTCACATACGATTCACGCATCTCGTCCACCTTCTCAATCACCTTCTCGGCTTCCTCATGGCTCAGTTTCTGCTTGCCCATGATGCGCTGGATACGATGTTCCATAGGTGCCTGGATGAATATGCTCAGATGGTTGGGGTGGTTGGCGAAAATACTGAAGCCGGAACGTCCTGCGATGACGCAAGAATCCTCTGCGGCAGCATTCTCAAGAATTTGTTTCTCAACTTTGAACATGTCGCTGCTGGTAACCAGCGTGCCATCGTTCTCGCCAGTCATGTGCTGGTAGTACCACAGTTCGTTCATGCCCTGTCCCATAAACATGGCTGTATTGATGAACTCTCGCCACCAGTCGCTCTTGCCGCTCTTCAGTTTCTCAATCTGTTCGGTGTCCAGTTCGAATTTCTTCTTCAGTTCGTTAATCAGTAGCTTGTCGTAGTAAGCCACATTCAGTTTCTCAGCCAATTTTCTGCCGACTGTGCGGCCACCACTGCCTAATTCACGGTTAATCGTGATGACATACTTTTGGTTTTTGTCCATATTGTTGGTTTTTAGGATAAATAATTTATTTACGTTTCATTGGTTTTCTACATGCAAAAATACAAAAAGTATCTTAATTTGCAAAGAAAAAACGGATTAAATTATATTTATCTAACACATTCATGTTTTAGTCAATGACCTCAAAACCCGTGTAGGGAACCAACGCGCGTGGTATCTTGATGCCCTGTTCGGTCTGGTTGTTCTCCAGAATGGCAGCAACGATACGTGGCAATGCAAGAGCCGAACCGTTCAGCGTGTGACAAAGTTCCGTCTTCTTGGTCTCGCTATTGCGATAGCGGCACTTCAGACGGTTGGCCTGATAGGTGTCGAAGTTAGACACCGACGAAACCTCGAGCCAGCGACCTTGAGCTTCCGAGTACACTTCGAAGTCGTAGCAGATGGCGCTGGTAAAGCTCTGATCACCACCGCAAAGCAGCAGAATGCGGTAGGGGAGTTCCAGTTTCTTCAGCAGACCTTCCACGTGTTCGAGCATCTCCTTGTGACTCTCTTTCGAGTGTTCAGGCTTGTCTATGCGCACAATTTCAATCTTCGAGAACTCGTGCAGACGGTTCAGTCCGCGAACGTCCTTGCCGTATGAACCCGCCTCGCGACGGAAACACTCCGTATAGGCGCAGTTCTTGATGGGCAGGTCTTTCTCGTCCAGAATCACGTCGCGATAGATGTTTGTTACGGGCACCTCGGCTGTAGGGATGAGGTAGAAGTCGTCCACCTCGCAATGGTACATCTGACCTTCCTTGTCGGGCAACTGTCCTGTGCCATAGCCAGAAGCGGCGTTCACCACCGTCGGAGGCATAATCTCCGTATAGCCAGCCTTGTTGGCTTCGGCCAGGAAGAAGTTAATCAGCGCACGTTGCAACTGTGCACCCTTTCCGATATAGACAGGGAAGCCTGCCCCCGTTATCTTCACGCCCAGGTCGAAGTCAATGAGATTGTATTTCTTGGCCAACTCCCAGTGGGGCAGGGGATTGGCCAGTCCCAGTTGCGGGTTTACGTCCCAATTGCCCACGGTATCCTTGTCGGTACACTCTTTCAGGTTCGACTTCACCACGTGGTTGTCCTCGGCGGCGGCACCCTCGGGCACCTCGTCGTAGGGGATATTCGGAATCTGGCACAACAGTCGGGTCATCTCCTCCTGAGCCTGATTCATGGTTTCTTCCAATTGCTTATTGGTTTCCTTCATCTCGGAAACCTGTGCCTTGATGGCTTCGGCCTCGTCTTTTCTGCCCTCCTTCATCAGACCGCCAATCTGGGCGGCCATCTTCTTGGCCTCACTCAGGTTCTTGTCCAGCTGCTGCTGGGCTTCGCGGCGTTTCTTGTCAACGCTGAGCACTTCGTCAATAGCCTCGCGGGCACCCTTGAAATGTTTCTTTTCCAGGCCGCGAATCACGCGGTCAGTCTCCTCTGTAATGAGCTTTAGTGTAAGCATAATATTGAATTACTATTTACTGTTTTTTCTATTAATGCCTGCAAAGGTAATAAAAATAATAATAAAAAATGCGACTTTCCGAAGAAAATCGCATTTAACGGTTTAGTTTGTGTTGATTTTATCCTTGTATTATACAATACCCTGGCTCATCATTGCTGATGCTACTTTCATGAATCCTGCTACGTTGGCACCCTTCACATAGTTGATGTAACCATCAGCCTGAGTACCGTACTTCACGCAGTTCTCGTGAATGTCGTTCATGATGCGCTTCAGATAGTCATCAACCTCCTTGGCAGTCCAGCTCAGACGCTCAGAGTTCTGTGACATCTCCAGACCAGATACTGACACACCGCCGGCGTTAGAAGCCTTACCAGGAGCATACAGAATCTTGGCATCCTGGAAAATCTTGATGGCTTCGGGCAGCGAAGGCATGTTGGCACCCTCGGCAACAGCGATGACACCGTTGTCAATCAGGGCCTGAGCCTGCTCGCCGTTAATCTCGTTCTGAGTAGCGCAAGGCAGGGCGATGTCGGCCTTCTCGTGCCAGGGACGCTCGCCAGCCACATACTTGGCGTTGGGATATTCCTCGGCATACTCCTTGATACGACCGCGCTCAATGTTCTTCAGTTCCTTAACATACTCGAGCTTCTCCTGGGTGATGCCGTCTGGGTCGTAGATGTAACCGTCAGAGTCAGACAGCGTCATGGGGATGGCACCCAGCTGGATGCACTTCTCGGTAGCATACTGAGCCACGTTACCAGAACCGGAAATCAGCACCTTCTTGCCCTTGATGTCGATGTTGCGGGTTTGTAACATAGAGTTCAGGAAATATACGCAACCGTAACCAGTAGCCTCAGGACGAATCAGCGAGCCACCGAAGGGAATGCCCTTACCGGTCAGCACGCCCTGGAACTGGTGAGTCAGCTTCTTATATTGTCCGAACAGGTAACCAACCTCACGTCCACCGACACCGATGTCACCAGCGGGAACGTCCTCGTCTGGACCGATTACACGATACAGCTCGTTCATGAATGCCTGGCAGAAACGCATTACCTCAGCGTCGCTCTTGCCACGTGGAGAGAAGTCAGAACCACCCTTGGCACCACCCATAGGCAATGTAGTCAGCGAGTTCTTGAAGGTCTGCTCGAAAGCCAGGAACTTCAGGATACCCAGATTTACACTCTTGTGGTAACGGAGACCGCCTTTGTACGGGCCAATGGCGTTGTTGTGCTGAATACGATAACCCATGTTGGTCTGAACGTTACCCTTGTCGTCAGTCCAAGTGATGCGGAACTCGCAAACACGATCGGGTATGCAAAGACGCTCAATCAGATTGGCCTTTTCAAACTCGGGGTGCTTGTTGTACTCTTCCTCGATAGTGGGAAGTACCTGACTTACGGCCTGGATGTACTCCGGCTCATTGGGAAATCTCTGTCCTCTACAACTTTTGCTGCATTCATAATTTTTTTTGTTTTTTGAGTTATTATACAAATGAAATTGATTTTCTGTGTGCAAAATTAAAGCAATTCTGATTAAAAACCAAACATTTTGAAAGAAAATCAACGCAAACGCTTACGTTTTGTTATTTAATTGATGTAAATCAAGAGAAAATGACAAAAATATGCAGTTTCTATGTGTGCGAAAACAAAACAATCCCTTTCAGCCGTTGGGATGGAATTGTGCTGAGATGCATTAATTGCACCTTATTATATATATATATATATGTACTATACTTTTAATGTCTAAGTACCATACTTTTAATGCCTAACTATTATACTTTCAAAGCCTAAGTACTATACTATCGAATATTGTCAAAAGTAACTATTAAAGGAAAATATTGCAACTATTAATGTTCGCAATTGTTAGATTTAAATGTAGCAAAATATTCCTTTAAGTCATAAAAAATCCGTAAACCCCAAAGGATTTACGGATTTTTAAATTCAATTAAGATTTGCCCCATTATTTTTTGGCAACTACAGCGGCCTGCTCTATGGGCAAGCATTGCTTGTAGTTCTCGATGTACTTCTCGAAGCCAGCGACATCCTCGGCAGTAGGAGCGATGGAAACGCCCGTGTTGCCTGCGAAGACTACGTCCTCGAGATAGTCGGCGAGCGACTTGCCGTTCTTGTTGATGAGGTAGCCAGCCAGCAAGGCAATACCCCAGGCGCCACCTTCGCCTGCGGTCTCCATGACGGAGATGGGCGAGTTGAGGGCGGCAGCCAGCATGCGCTGACCTACACCGGCGGTCTTGAAGTAACCACCGTGACCGGTGATGCGGTCCACACGAATCATCTCGTCCTTGAACAGGATGTCGTTACCAATCTTCAGCACGCCGATGGCACCATACAGGTTGGCACGCATGAAGTTGGCCAGGTTGAACTTGTCGTTGGCCGAACGAACGAAGAGGGGACGACCGTCGGCAAGACCAGTAACGGGCTCGCCGCTGACGTAGTTGTAGGCCATCAGGCCACCGCAGTCGGTATCGCCCTCAAGGGCCTTGTTGAACAGCTTGCCATAGAGCTCGTTCATGTCAACGGGAATGCCCAGCAGCTGCTGATACTCCTTGAACAGACCGACCCAGGCGTTGATGTCGCTGGTGCAGTTGTTGCAGTGTACCATAGCCACGAGAGAGCCGTCGGGGGTGGTAACCATATCAATCATCTCGTAAGGCTTGCTCAGCGGTTTCTCCAATACAATCATGGAGAACGAAGAGGTGCCTGCAGAGACGTTACCCGTGCGCTGTTTGACGGCATTGGTGGCTACCATGCCAGTGCCTGCGTCACCCTCGGGAGGACAAACGGGACAGCCGGGTTTCAGGTGACCAGAGACGTCGAGCTTCTTGGCACCCTCGTCTGTGAGGAAGCCAGCGCTCTCGCCCGCATTCAGCGATTTTGGCAGAATGTCGAGCAAGGTCCATGAGTATCCCTTCGGAGCGATGAGCTTGTTGAACTTCTCGACCATCGTGGCGTCGTAGGTCTTGGTGGCGGGGTCAACGGGAATCATACCGGAGGCATCGCCCACACCCAGAACGAACTCGCCGGTAACCTGCCAGTGAACATAGCCGGCCAGCGTGGTCAGGTATTTGATGTCCTTTACGTGCTCGTTATCCTCCAGGATGCACTCGTAGAGATGTGAGATGCTCCAGCGCAGGGGGATGTTGTAGTTGAACAGCTCGCTCAGTTCGGCAGCAGCCTTTCCGGTATTGGTGTTGCGCCAAGTGCGGAAGGGCACCAGGATTTCCTGCTTCTCGTTAAAGGCCATATAGCCGTGCATCATGGCAGAGAAACCGATGGCGGCAAGGTTCTCGATTTCGCAGTCGTACTGCTTCTGAACGTCCTTGCGAAGTTCGGCATAGCAGTCTTGCAGACCATACCAGATAGCCTCTATCGAGTAGGTCCACAGACCGTCAACGAGCTGGTTCTCCCACTCGTGTGAGCCCTGTGCAATGGGTTTGTTGTCCTGGTCGATAAGTACGGCCTTGATGCGGGTAGAACCAAACTCAATACCCAATATGGCTTTGCCACTTTCTATGGTTTGTTTTGCAGTCATAATTTTCAATTTTTCAATTATCAACTATCAATAATCATCTGTCAAATTAGCAAAGCGCCTTATTGAGCATAAAGTAAATCTCGTTGTTGCGCAGCGTCTGTTTGAAGTCGAAGGTGTTCGTCTGCTTGTTAATCTTGACATACTCGATGCCCAGCATCTCGGCAAAGTCCTCCCAGTACTCCTCGGTGATGTCGTAAGAGAAAGCTGAGTGGTGAGTACCACCGGCCAGAATCCAGGCACCGGCACCAATCTCGAACGAAGGCTGGGGAACCCAGAGGGCACTGGCAACGGGCAGGTTGGGCATGGGCTTGGGCTCGATGCACTCAACCTCCTGAGAAATGAGACGGAAGCGGTTGCCAAGGTCAACAACGGTAGCCTTGATGCCATGACCTACCTTCGAAGTGAAGACGAGGCGGGCGGTCTGCTGCTTGCGGATGCCGATGCCAAGGAAGTGAACCTCCAACTTGGGCTTGTCAACAGCTATGAGCGGACAAACCTCGAGCATGTGGCTCTGCAGGCATGACGACTGGGTGCCGGCGAAATTCAAGGTGTAGTCCTCCAGGAACGAACAGCCGGTAGGCATGCCCTGCTGGATAACCCAAAGGGTGCGATAGAGACAGGCCGTCTTCCAGTCGCCCTCTGCACCAAAGCCGATACCCTCGGCCATCAGACGCTGAGACGCCAAGCCGGGAATCTGGTCGAAACCAACGAAATCGGGCTGGTTGATGTCGGCGTCGCCCAGGTCGTCAAAGTTGGTGGTAAAGGCTGTAGCACCCTCGTCCTTCAAGACGCGGCGCAGGGCAATCTCTGCACGGGCAGCATTGCGAACCTTCTCCCAATAAACCTCTTCGCCGCTCTCGTCAATCTTGATGGTGTATTCCTTCTTGTAAACCTCAACAAGATCGGCAACTTCCTGGTCGGTAACCTTCTTCCAATATTCCATCATCGAGCTGACGGGATAGTAGTCAACATGATAGCCCAGACGCTGTTCGAACTCAACGCGGTCGCCATCGGTAACGGCTACGTTGTTCATGTTCATACCGAACATCAGGCAGCGGACGTTGTGGGCATCGGCCACGCCGGCAGCCACGCGAGCCCAGACGGCTATCTGCTTCTGGGCTACTTCGTCCTTCCAATAGCCGCAAACCACCTTGCGGGGAACACGCATGCGAGTGCAGATATGGCCGAACTCGATGTCGCCGTGAGCACTCTGGTTCAGGTTCATGAAGTCCATATCCATGGTGTCCCAGGGTATCTCGGCATTATACTGGGTGTGGAAATGGAGTAGGGGCTTTTGAAGGGCTTGCAGACCCTTAATCCACATCTTGGCGGGCGAGAAGGTGTGCATCCACGTGATGATACCTACACACTTGTCGTCGTTGTTGGCTGCCTTCATAACGTCCTCAACCTCCTTCGACGAGTTGGCCGTACCTTTATATACTACCTTGATGGGGATGATGCCTGAATTGTTCAGTCCTTCTACCATCTCCTTGGAGTGACCGTCAACGGAAACGACAGCATCGCCTCCATAGAGCAACTGTGCACCAGTCACCCACCAAATCTCTAAATTTTCAAATGCTTTCATGTCTTTTGTTATTTTTTCTTTTGTCCGTAATATGCGTTAGGACCATGTTTACGACTAAAATGTTTTTCTACTAAGAGCGGATTCATGGTAGTGTTAGGATTAACCATGAATGAGATATAAGCCATCTTGGCTACCTGCTCGGTAACGACGGCATGATATACAGCCTGGTCGGCATCCTTACCCCAAGCGAAGGGACCGTGGTTCTTCACCAGCACGGCGGGCGTGTGAACAGGGTTGATGTTGCCCTGCATGAAACGGTTGACAATGACCACACCGGTATTGTGCTCGTACTCGGGCATCTGGTCGGCGGTCATGGCATCGGTACAGGGGATGCAGTCGTGGAAGTAGTCGGCATGGGTGGTTCCGATGTTGGGAATGTCCTTGCCGGCCTGAGCCCATGCGGTGGCATAGGTAGAGTGGGTGTGTACAATGCCGCCCAACTCGGGGAAGGCTTTATAGAGCACAAGATGGGTAGGGGTGTCTGAAGAGGGGTTCAGGTCGCCTTCTACGACTTTACCCGTTTCGAGGTCAACGACTACCATGTCGGATGCTTTCATCACGTCATATTCTACGCCTGAGGGCTTGATAACTACCAGTCCTTTCTCACGATCAATAGCCGAAACATTGCCCCAAGTGAAAATCACGAGATTGTGCTTCACGAGGTCAAGATTGGCACGAAACACTTTTTCTTTCAGTTCTTCTAACATAATAAATATAATTTAGGTTACACCTTATTAATTAATATAATAGATACTATAATTTGAATGTTGTATCTGCGTCATACATCTTCTTGTTGAAGCGATAGAGAGAGGCACCACGCCTTGAGGTGGTCTTGTCAATCAACTCTGTATTCTCGATAAAGTCCATGTCCTTAATACGCTTGCGGAAGTTGCGCTTGTCAACCTCTTCGCCGTTCACAGCCTCGTAGAGACGCTGCAACTGGGTCAGCGTAAACAACTTGGGAAGCAGTTGGAAACTAATGGGTTCTATCTTGATTTTTTGCTGCAAGAGTTTACGAGCCTTGCGAATCATTTCGTTATGGTCGGAATACATAGCAGGAATTTCTTGGATATCCACCCATTCCACACCATGATCCCTCAGCAACCTGTTGCTATAGTCTGCCACATTGATAACAGCATAGTAGGCAACGGAAACAACACGTTCGCCAGGGTCGCGGCTGACTTCACCAAAAGCGCCGACCTGAGACATATAGAGGTTGCGAATACCCGTCAACTCATAAAGCGTGCGCTTGGCAGCCTCGTCCAGACTTTCGTCGTTGCGAACGAAGCCTCCATAGAGACTCCATTCGCCACGACCTGGGTCCATCTGACGCTTGCCTATAAGCACCTTCAGCTTATTTTGCTCGAAACCGAAGATGATGCAGTCGACAGAGAGAAGGACTTTCTGGAATTCCTTATAATACGTTGTCATTACGATTCAAAGTGTTTTACCAGAGCAGTTTGTAGAGGATGCACAGGATGATGATGACACCTGCAGCACCTATGTTAAAGATTCGATCGGTCTTAAAAATCTTAGTCTCCACGCCGATGGACTTCCTATCCTCTACTTCGTCGAGGGCATTGCTGACCAGGAACTTATAGATACAATACAGGAAGACACCCATAAAGAGGAAGGCCTCAAAACCGAGGTCGCGCATGTCTTTGTAAATGAAGCTCATAAAGCCCAGTACCAGCGCTGCCGTTGAAAGTCCCAGACTGTAGTGGGCCCACTTGAAGAGCACGCGACGTGTCTTTTCGGGAACCTCAGGAGCTGGCTTGGTGTCCTTCGACATGTAGGACAGTCCGAAGAACATGATGACCAGACAGATGAATACGTAGCCCATGCGGAGCAGGAAGGGCACGTCAGGCATCATGAACTTGAACAGGATGGAGAACACGAAGGTGCCTACGGCTGTCACAACGGCAGCAATGGCACTGGCGCGTTTCCATAGCAGTCCCAGTCCGAAGATGACTACGATACCTGGATAAACAAAGCCTGAGTACTCCTGAATGACCTGGAAGGCCTGGTCGGCACCACCCATGATGGGATAAACAGCGATAAGTGCCATGATCAGGGCGCAGACAGAGGTCATACGACCAACGGTCACCAGTCTCTTCTCAGAGGCTGTCTTGTTGAGGAACTGCTTATAGATATCCATCGTGAAGATGGTTGAAGTAGAGTTGAACATAGACGCCAGCGACGAAATAACGGCTGCGGCGAGGGCTGCGAACGACAGACCCTTGATGACAACTGGTGTGAAGTTACGGATAAGGAAAGGGTAGGCGTCATCTGAGCGGTCAATAGAGCCTGTGAGGTTGGTCAGCAGCTCGTGGACGGGGGTGCCGTTGTACTCACCGTTCATGATGTAGAAAGCACATACACCGGGTATGCAGACAATAAATGGAATCAAAATCTTCAAGAAGGCTGCGAAAATCATACCTTTCTTGGCTTCAGAGAGCGACTTAGCGGCCAGACCCTTCTGGATGATGTACTGGTTGAAACCCCAGTAACCCAGGTTGGTAAGCCACAGGGCGCCAACAATAACTACAATACCAGGAATGTCGAAGTATGGGTCGGAACCAGGCTGGTTGGCTGCTATGGCACCTGTCTCGTCGATGACACCGTTGATGTCAGGATATAATTCTGTATTTCGCTCTACGACAAGGTTGAAGTGGTGATCGCCAGGAATGCTTCCGAGATGGGTGAATATCTCTTGGAATGCTCCTACAGCACCTCCCTCAATGCCCAGTGAAGAACCGATAACATCAAGAGCAGCATAGGCAGTAATCAAACCGCCACCCACAAGGAAGGTCACCTGCATCACGTCAGTCCATGCCACAGAGGCCAGACCACCATAGATAGAATAGATACCGGCTATCAGGAAGAGAATGAGGATAATCCACATAAGTGTCATATCGACAGGCATACCCAGGAAGGATCCCATGATAGAGGGCAGACCGAGAATTTGCTTGATGGCAAGTGCTCCTAACCAAGACACTGATGTCAGGTTAATGAAAACATAGAGGAACAGCCAGAAAATTGAAAATGCCAAGCCTACGCCCCAATTGTAACGCTCACGCAGGAACTGAGGGATGGTGAACACCTTCTTTTCAATCATCAGAGGCAGCAGGAACTTACCTACCACAATCAGCGTGGCTGCAGCCATCAGCTCGTAGGCTGCCATGGCGATACCTGACTTGAAGGCAGAACCTGACATTCCAATAAACTGCTCGGCAGAAATGTTTGCGGCAATGAGTGAGGCACCCACAGCCCACCAAGTCAGGGTGTTACCGGCCAAGAAGTAGTCTGTTGATGACTTCTCTTCTCCCTTTTTACTGCGGGAAAGGAACATTCCCATGCCCACTAGAATGACGATGTAGATTGCAAAGACTAGATAGTCTGCTGTAGCGAAGCCATTGTTGCTTAACGCTTCTAAAATTTTGTCCATGTGTTAATTGTTATAATTATTTTTTGTTTGAATTGTCGAAATCGCAAACCGTTTATTTTACAGAGAACTTGTATGCAGCATGGCTGTAATACTTCTCACCAGGATTCAGCAAAGGCTGTACCCAGTCCTTCTTGTTGGGACTGTCAGGATACTTCTGACTCTCCAGGCAAATGCTGACATGCTGAGGATAAACGCCACCTTTGTGCTTGATGTTAGGCTCGTTGCCAATGCCTTGGAAGTTTCCGCTGTAAACCTGTACGCCAGGCTCATTGGTAAACATCTCCATGAAAATACCTGTTTTTGGAGAGTAAAGGCTTGCGCAAACCTCTGTGTCGTCACCCTTACCGTCTTTATAGGTGTTTAAGCACCAGTTGTGGTCGTAGCCATGTGCGTTCTGAATCTGGTCAAACTCAGACTTGATGCTGTCACCAAAGGCATGAGGTGTACGGAAGTCCATGGGAGTTCCTTCAACAGACTTTATCTCACCTGTCGGGATGTAAAGCTTGTCGGAGGGGGTGAAGTTGTCTGCATTGACATAGAGTACCATATCGTAGCCTGGCTCATTGAAATTTCCATTCAGATTATAGTAGTTATGATTCGTCTGGTTGATAATGGTTGGTTTGTCGGTCTCGGCCTCCCATGTGATATCCAGCGTGTTGTCTGCTGTAACAGTATAAGTGGTAACAGCTGTCACCTTGCCGGGGAATCCGTTCTCGCCATCCTCAGCAACAATGGTCAGTTTAAGGATAGAGTCGCCAATCTGTTCAGCGTCATACACTTGGTTCATCCAACCCGTTGTGCCACCGCCATGCAGACAGTTGGGACCATCGTTCTGTTTCAACTGGTAGGTTGAGTCGTTTAGCGTAAACTGACCGCCCTTGATGCGGTTGGCATAACGGCCTACACTGGAACCATAGTCTGAAGGAGAGTTTAGTGTGTCAGTGTACTGGGCAATGTTGTCAAAGCCTAGTACGACGTCGGTAGGATTGCCCTCTTTGTCTGGAACAACCAGACTAACCACACGAGCACCGTAGTTGGTGATGCACACTTCCATGCCATTGGCATTTTTCAAGGTGTAAAGTTTGACAGGCTTCTCGTTGATAGTGGTGTCAAACTTAACGGGATCAAGACCTGAAACAGTAAGTACCTTCTGCTCACCAGAGGCACATGCTGAAAACAGAGCAGTTGCTACTGTCATTCCAGCAAACACTTTCATAAAGTTTTTCATTTTCGGAATAGTTTTAAGTTATATACGTAATTTTGGGTGTAAAATTACAATATATTTTCGAAACGGCAAAGAAATTTCCGATAAAATTTCAAGAAATGTGTGTATTTTACACTTTACGGCGTATTGTTAACTTTTGTTTAACGTTTATTATAAAAAAGTGGTACTCCTTAAAAGAAGCACCACTTAATTATTAATAGAGTAGGGGATTAACATAGTTTGCGAGAACCGTCACCAATAACTACATCATAAACCTTAGGCTCATGACCATATTTTTCATTGAAACGTTTCTTTGCATCTGCTATAAACTGACGATAAAGGTCGTTGCGAACCAGGTTAATTGTGCATCCGCCGAAGCCACCACCCATGATACGGGAACCAGTAACTCCGTTTTCTTTAGCAATATCGTTTAGATAATCAAGTTCTTCACAAGAAACCTCATAATCTTTTGACAATCCCTCGTGGGTCTTGTACATCATTTCGCCAACTTTCTCGTAGTCACCTTCGTTCAGAGCGTCACAAACCGCCAAAACACGGTCTTTCTCGCCAAGAACAAATTTGGCACGCTTATAATCTTCCTCACCAACTTCTGCCCTGACTTCTTCCAGTTGTTCCCAAGTGCAGTCACGAAGGGTCTCGAACTTGGACTCAGGATGCTTGGCCTGAATGTGTTTAACCACATTTTCACAAGAATTACGGCGGTCGTTGTAAGGAGAGCCTGCCAGTTGGTGCTTAACAACTGAGTCAAGCAGTACAAGGCGGTAACCGTCGGGCTTGAAAGGGAAATACTCGAACTCACGGCTACGGCAGTCAAGACGCATCAAGCAACCTGCTTTACCGAATACGGATGCAAACTGATCCATGATGCCGCAGTTGACACCACAATAATTATGCTCGGTAGCCTGCCCAGCAAGAACCATGTCCCATTGTGAAACCTTGTTGTCGCCAAAAAGGTCGTTAAGACCATAGGCAAAGCAACTCTCCATAGCAGCGGAAGAAGACATGCCGGCACCGAGTGGTACATCGCCGGCAAAAGCTATATTAAAGCCTTTTACGGGTACGCCCAACTTTCTCATTTCAAGAGAAATACCATAGATATAGCGAGCCCATGATGTGCGTGGTCCATTAGGGTCTGAGAGTTTGAAATCTACACGATCCTTCAAGTCTATAGCATAGGCCATTACAGTATCTTCTGTACCATTGATGCGCATCTCTGCTATTACCCCCTTGTCTACAGCACCCGGAAACACGTAACCTCCATTGTAGTCCGTGTGTTCGCCAATCAAGTTGATACGCCCAGGTGAGGCATAAACGCTTCCCGTCTGTCCATCAAAATGCTTGATGAATCGGCTTCTTACAAAATCAACTTCCATTGTATTTAATTTAGGTAAGTGTATAATTATTTTAGCACATCAAAACGATAGATGGTCTTCTGCTTGTACTGCTGTCCTGGATTCAGGACAACCGAGGGGAAATATGGACGGTTAGGAGAATCGGGGAAATGTTGAGCCTCTAAGCAAACGGCACTTCTACGTGGGAATGTAGCACCATTAGCACCTTTATAACCAGTAGCAAAGTTTGCGGTGTATAGCTGCATGCCTGGTTCTGTAGTATAGCACTCCAAAGTACGTCCGCTCTTGGGATCAGTAATCTTTGCAGCAAAGCTTAATTCACCTTCCTCGTGCTTGTTCAGTACATAGTTATGGTCAAAGCCATGTCCAAACTTTATCTGTTCATTATCAGCATCGATGTCTTGTCCAAACGCTTTAGGGGTACGGAAATCAAATGGAGTGCCTTCAACTTTAAGAACTTCGCCCGTAGGAATAGCTGTTGCGTCAGTTGGGAGATAGAAGTCAGCATTAATCTCGCAAATCTGATCCTCGATAGTGGGAGTGGGGTCTGCTGTACCTGTCAGACTGAAGAAGGCATGATGAGTCAGGTTGACAATGGTCTTTTTGTTGGTAGTTGCCAGATACTCAATAATCAACTCATTGTCATCAGTAAATGTGTACTCAACAGTTACATCCAATTCACCTGTAAAACCTTCCTCACCGTAAGATGACTTCCTATGCAGAGCCAAAGAACGGGGACCCATCTGACGGGCATCCCAAACCTTTGCATTGAAACCCACATTACCACCATGCAGATGGTTAGGTCCGTCATTAAGAGCTAATTGGTAATCCTTGCCATTAAGCGTGAACTGTCCCTTGCAGATACGGTTTCCCCAGCGTCCTATCAAAGTGGATAGGTATGGCTCTTTACCGCTGGTAAGCTGCTCGATGTTTGCATGCCCCTGAATGACATTGCCTATCTTGCCGTCTTTGTCAGGTACCATGATAGCCACGATAGCTCCACCATAATTAGACACAGCAACCTCATAGCCTTTACGGTTCTTGAGGATGTATAAATCTGTTTTCTTACCCTTGATAGTGGCCTGGAAATCTTTACGATTCAAACCACACAAATTTTCTGTTTCCATTGTGTTAGCCATATTCTTGTTGTTTTAAGTTACTTAAATCTTTCTGCAAAGTAACCTAAAAAAAACGAGAACGACGAAAGAAACATGGAAAAAAACGTTTATTGAGTGTTAAAAACACCTAAACGCAGTTTTTCAGGAAGTCGCCAACGATATACGAACTACCTCCTATAAAAATGAAATCACTATGGGAAGCGAAACTTTTGGCAGCGTTATATGCTTCAAAAACAGAGGGATATGTTTTCCCTACTAGCCCATGCTTGCTGGCTAAATCGCTCAAAACCGTTTCGCTAAGTGCTCTGTGGTTGTTAGCTTTGGTAAAATAATATTGGGCATTCTTTGGTAGTAAATTGAGTACCCCATTGATGTCTTTGTCATCTACCATACCGAAAATTATATGCATAGACTGACATTTTACACTACTCAATTGGGCACTAATGTATTGCCAACCTCCTACATTATGTCCTGTATCGCATACAACCTTGGGAGCATTCTGAATAACCTGCCAACGTCCCATCAGTCCTGTATTGCCTTTAACGTGAGCTATGCCATTCAATAGTTCGGTAAGACATTTTCTTTTGTTTTTCTCATCTTTGCATTCGCAAAGGAATCCTTTTTGGGCAATGGTATGAAGGGCGAAGAATACTGTATTCAGATTTTTTTGTTGGTAGATTCCTCCCAAATCTCCTACAATATCTCCAAAGCAGGGTGTGTGATAGAGCATTCCACCTTCTGAGGTGGTTTCTGCGCTGGCTATTTCTGGTTTGTCTTCAGCAAAAACTATAGGAGCGTTCATCTCGAAAGCCTTGGCTTCAAAGATCGGACGAGTCTCATCATTGTTCTCACCGATGACAACAGGTACTCCTTTTTTTATAATACCTGCTTTTTCCCCTGCTATTTCTGCCAATGTATTACCAAGAAATTGGGTGTGATCGTAACTGATGTTGGTAATAACGGAAACTAAAGGAGTAATAATGTTCGTACAGTCTAGTCTTCCACCCAGTCCTACCTCAATAATGGCAATATCAACATTCTTATCTTTGAAATACTTAAATGCCATTGCTGTTGTGACTTCAAAGAAAGAAGGGTGTAAAGGCTCAAAAAATTGTCTTTCTTCTTCGACAAAGTCTACAACATAGTTTTTACTGATAGGAACTCCGTTGACACGGATTCGCTCACGAAAATCAACTAAATGAGGTGATGTATAAAGACCGACACAATAGCCACTTTCCTGTAAAATAGATGCAATAGTATGAGATACGCTGCCTTTTCCGTTGGTTCCTCCAACATGGATGGTTACATAGGATTGATGGGGATGATTGAAGTGTTCATCCAATGCAAATGTATTAGCAAGTCCTTCTTTATAGCCAGAGGAGCCCTGTCGTTCAAACATGGGCATTTGGTTAAAAAGATATTCGCATGTTTCTGCGTAATTCATACTTTTTGTGTTGACATAATAATGAGATAACAATAGGATTAACTGAAATAATTTTTAAATTTCTGGAAGATGGAGCGTTTGGTTGCTGCATCTCCTTTAAAGTTATCACTATTACGGAATTCTTCTATAGCTGTTTTCTCTTCTCGCGAAAGGGTCTTTGGTATGAAAACACTCACATTAACTACCAAGTCACCATTTCCTCGTCCGTAGCCTTGAACAGCAGGAAGTCCCTTCCCCCTCAGTCTTAATGTCTTACCAGGTTGTGTTCCTGGTTCCATTTTCACTTTCAATTTCGTGCCTTCGATAGTGGGTATCTCGACATCTCCACCTAAAGCCGCTGTCGGAAAGTCTAGCAGCAGATTATAGATAAGATCATTGTCATCACGAATAAAAGTATCGTTTTCTTCCTCTTCGATAAAGACCTGAATATCTCCGTTTGTTCCTTTACGCTGACCAGCGTTGCCTTTACCAGGAATGTTGACAACCATTCCTTCAGCTACACCAGCAGGAATCTTTATTTCTACTACCTCTTCACCTTTCTCAACACCTGTTCCACCACAATGTTTACACTTGTTCTTGATGACAGAGCCCTCGCCATTACATGTAGGACAAATACCTTGTGTCTGCATCATACCGAAAATACTTTGGGTGGTGTGAGTGATGACACCTGTTCCATGACAAGTGGGACATTGTTCGCTGGTAGAACCTGCCTCAGCGCCTGTTCCATGACAATGTGAACACGTGACATCTTTTCGAACCTTGAACTTTTTGGTTACGCCATGTGCAATCTCTTCTAGAGAAAGACGTACCTTCAGACGAAGGTCGGAGCCACGATGTTGCTGACGACCTCGAGAACCACCACCAAAGCCTCCGAAACCTGCACGGCCTCCGAAGATATCTCCAAACATAGAGAAGATATCATCCATATTCATTGATGCACCTCCGAATCCGCCAAATCCACCAGCACCAGGTCCGCTAAATCCGAACTGGTCGTACTGCTGTCGCTTTTGCGGGTCGTGCAACACGTCGTAAGCTTCTGCTGCCTCTTTGAATTTTTCCTCGGCCTCCTTGTTGCCTGGATTACGGTCAGGGTGATATTTGATGGCGATGGTACGATAAGCCTTCTTAATCTGGTCTTCCGTTGCGTTCTTATCAACGCCTAACACCTCATAGTAGTCTCTTTTTGCCATTTCTTCTTATTGTCCTACTGCCACTTTTGCATGGCGAATTACTTTATCGTTCAGTTGGTAACCTGCTTGCAGGCAGTCTATAACTTTACCTTTTTTATCATCACCCATGCCAGGCACCATAGCTACTGCTTCGTGAATGTCAGTGTTGAAGTCAGCACCATCAGTCTCAATTCTCTTGACACCTAAGCCTTCCAAAGTTTTCATCATCTTATTGTAGATAAGCTCCATGCCCTCACGCAGTACAGTTGGATCATCGGTTTTTGTTCCGTTTTCAATAGCACGTTCCATATCATCAATAATAGGGAGTATGGCACTAACAGCTTTTTCTCCTCCATTAAGAATCAGTTCGGCCTTTTCTTTTAAGGTACGTTTGCGGTAGTTGTCAAACTCTGCCACAGAACGCAGGTATTTATCTTTCAGTTCTTCGATTTCGGCCTGGGCTTTCTCTAAAGGATCAACTTCGGATTTTTCTGAATTCTCAGATGTTTCAGCACTTTCCACACTTTCCACGTTTTCCGTTTCCTCAGAGGCAGCGGTTTGCTCCTCCTCTTCCATGTTTATCTTTTCTTCTTTCATAATTGTGACTTTTTTAATCCCCATAGCAAATATTGTGCCAACTTAAGCATACATTTCAGCTTTCTTGGCTTTTATGTCTTCATCGTAGATGTAGTCATCATAGGTCATGAGTTTGTCGATAGTACCCTTTGGCGTCAGTTCGATAATACGATCGGCTACGGTATTGATAAACTCATGGTCGTGTGAGGCAAATAGAATATTGCCTTTAAATGATATGAGGTTATTGTTGAAGGCCTGAATAGATTCTAGATCGAGATGGTTGGTTGGGGTATCCAGAATCAAACAGTTGGCATTCTTCAACTGCATACGAGCAATCATACAACGCATCTTCTCGCCACCCGAAAGAACGCAAACCTTCTTCTGGATGTCTTCGTCCTTGAATAACATGCGGCCCAAAAACGACTTCATCATCACTTCGTTGCCTGTGCCATATTGTGAAAGCCAGTCAACCAGGTTCATCTCACTCTTGAAGAAATCTGTATTGTCAAGGGGCAGGTAGGCTGTGGTAATGGTAACCCCCCACTTGAAGGTTCCTGCATCCGCCTCACGATTCCCATTGATGATTTCGAACAGAGCCGTCATTGCTTTGGGGTTGTGGGAAAGAAAAACAGTCTTCTGACCTTTTTCAATAGTGAACGAAACATTGTCAAACAGTATGGTTCCATCTGTATCGACAGCTTTCAGTCCCTCTACTTCAAGAATTTGGGTTCCAGGTTCACGCTCCATCGAGAAGATAATGCCAGGATACTTACGTGTTGATGGTGTGATTTCCTCAACATTAAGTTTCTCCAACATTTTCTTACGTGATGTTGTCTGTTTTGATTTTGCCACATTGGCAGAGAATCGGCGAATAAATTCTTCCAACTGTTTTCTTTTTTCTTCGGCCTTCATCTTCTGGTTTTGCTGTTGGCGCAATGCCAGCTGAGAAGATTCATACCAGAAAGAATAGTTTCCAGAGAAGAGTGTAACCTTGCCGAAGTCGATGTCAACGGTCTGAGTAGATACGGCATCCAGGAAGTGACGGTCGTGAGATACAACCAATACACATTGCTCTAGATTCGACAAATATTCCTCAAGCCATTGAACGGTATCAAGGTCAAGGTCGTTCGTTGGCTCGTCCAACAATAGGTTGTCTGGATGTCCAAACAGAGCCTTTGCCAGCATAACGCGAACTTTTTCGTTATTTGAAATCTCAGACATTTGCTTGTAGTGCTGTTCCTCTGGCACTCCCAGATTCTGCAACAGCTGGGCAGCCTCACTCTCAGCCTCCCATCCATTCATTTCTGCAAATGCCATCTCCAAGTCGGCAGCTAGGTTACCATCCTCCTCAGTCATCTCTTCCTTAGCATAAAGTGCCTCACGCTCCTTCATATTCTTCCACAGAGGTTGATGTCCCATCAGTACAGTGTCCATTACAGAATACTCATCATACTTGAAGTGATCCTGTTCCAAAACGGAAAGGCGTTCACCTGGTTGCATTTCTATGGTTCCCTTATTGGGCTCCAACTCACCACTAATAGCACGGAGCAATGTGGATTTTCCTGCGCCATTGGCACCAATGATACCATAAATGTTGCCACTTGTAAACTTCATGTTGACGTCTTTATAAAGCGTCTTTTTTCCAAATTGAATAGCCAGATTTGTGACTGTTATCATGTCTTTTTATACCTTATTTATTATTAGCGGGTGCAAAGGTACAAATAAAAAATGGGCTAACCAAGTGGTTGCCCAATTTTTATTCAAATCTCCATATCTGTCACACTGGTAGTTTTACTAACAAATTTGTGATATATGGACGGGGCCAATCGCAAAGATGATATCGTTTAGAATCGTATTGCATTAGATCAAGGTCAATAGTAACTAGATCACTGGTGCGATGAGCCTCAACCTCCATGCATTTCAGTTTCTGTTCTATTTCGTTGACCGAGAGTAGGGTGGTGCCTACCACCAATCGGTTCATATACATGTATCCTCGGCCATTGATATCCTTTGTCCACATTGTATCGCTGAATCGTGGATTGTCCAAAAGTATGCTCATTCGCTGGGAAGCCCATTGTATGAAAACAGACTGTCGATGGTTAGATCCTAGGGCTATAAGGACTTGATGGGATGTCATATCTTGTTTTTTTCTGTGAGAATTCCGTGACGATATGCATACAGTAATTGACGCAAATCCTCAATTTGTGAGCGAAGTTCTTCTCCCTTGTCAGTGTCAGCTACTAACATTCTATGGGCAGAGAGTTCGACCAATTGGGTGGTTGACTTAATATCGATACCTCTTTCAATGGCATCTCTAGCACTCATAAAGGGTTCATGCTGAACGAGTTGGAATCCACGGCTATGGTAAACAAGCGTATATCCGGCAATACCGGTTTCCTGATGATAAGCCTCTGAAAAGCCACCGTCAATAACCATCAACTTTCCATTAGCCTTGATAGGGTTTTCGCCCTTAGATGCATGAACGGGAACGTGGCCATTGATGATGTGACGATTTTTACCTTTAACACCATAGGCATCAAGAATGCGGTCGCAAACTTCTTCATTATCACGCAATTGGAAATAATAACCTTTCTCCTCTTTATAGGTCTCTTTGTCTTTCAGGAAATAGCGTTCAAAAGTAGCCATCTTGGACTTGTCGAATAGGGGAGAGTCTTTTCCACACCAAAGGTAAAGGAAATAATCACGTGCAAATAGACGTAATTCCTTTTCTGTATCACTATTGAAAGCAGCACGAACAATCATCCCGATGTTGTGCATTAAGTCTTTGCCACTGTACCGCTCTTCTTTATAGAGATTTACCTCTTTCAAACTTCCATCTGCATTAAGTGGACATGATGCGTGGTAAAGCAGGTTCTGATTGCAGATGGTGTACATACATCCATGAGAAAGCAACATTTTAATATGCTTTTGTAATTTCTCGCTGACTCTGAATGAGTGATGAAGGCGTTCCATCAACTGGTACTCCTCGGGAGTAAGCTCGTTGGGATGTTCAGGGTCAACAGTGGGAAAGTGGCAAGAACGCATCTCATATTCCTTTCCGTCAATAGTACAAATACCTCGTTGATAGTCAATGCATTCCAGCATACAACGGTCTTCCATCTGCCATTCAGGACGACGATGGAATATTTGTGCCTCCTTCTTAAACTGAATGACGGAAATGGCTTTGTGCATTTGGGCTGTCAGTCGCTGATACTTCTCTTCCATTTTATCCCCCCTTAGCAATTTAGGCATGAACTCCTCGCAAGGGTCATCGCCATAAAATTCCATTGCAAATGTAGCTAAAGGCACGAGATTGATGCCATATGCTTCCTCTATAGTTGTCAAATTGGCATAGCGAAGACAGAGGCGTAACACATTACAGATGCAAGCATTATTGCCAGCAGCTGCCCCCATCCAGAGTATATCGTGGTTTCCCCATTGGATATCCCATGAATGGTATTGGCGTAAGGTATCCAGAATAATATGGGCACCCGGACCACGGTCAAAGATATCGCCGAGGATGTGCAACTGATCAATGGCCAGGCGTTGTATCACATTGCATAATGCCACAATGAAATCATCGGCCCTTCCTGTTGATATAATTGTATCAACAATCACTTTGACATAAGCAGCCTTGTCAATATCGTCTGTTCGCTCATGTAGTAATTCCTCTATAATATAGGCAAATTCTTCTGGAAGTGATTTACGTACCTTTGACCGGGTGTATTTTGAAGACACATCACGACATACGCTAACTAGCCGATGGATAGTAATATGATACCAATCATCAATATCTTCCTCTGCAGCTTTAATCAGTTCCAGTTTCTCTTCAGGATAATAGATTAGTGTACACAGTTCACGACGTTCAGACTCACGAATATCACCTCTGAACAGTTCGCTTACCTTGCGTCGGATATTACCGGAAGCATTTTTCAGGACGTGCTGAAAAGCTTGGCTTTCTCCATGTAGGTCGGCTAGGAAATGCTCTGTTCCTTTAGGAAGATTCATGATAGCCTCCAGATTAATAATCTCTGTCGAGGCCGATGCTATTGTTGGAAAGGAGGTGGACAGTAATTCCAAATAATGCATGTCACGGTTCATCGATGTTTTACTCATAGTTTTATATTCTTAGGTGGTTTTCTACTTGTTGTCTTATTCTCTTTGTTATTCGGTCATCAAGTGGGGGAACAGGCATAAACCCTTCTGTAATACCCGTATAATCCTGCATCACTTGCATTAGCCTACCTGCAAAATTTAACAGATGATGCTCGTTCAGTTTCTCATATAACTTGTCTTCTTCACATTCATGTAGCCTGAGTTCTTTATCAAGTTCTATTAAATGCATGATGGCGAGTTTGTTACGAAGAACTAGTTTTTTAAGATGCTTGAATGTTGCCAGTAAACGCTCGTTTTCAGATACAAAGCTAATACCAATGACGCTCTCAATGGAATGAGGCGTCTCATAACCCGCAGGCAGGTAGAAGTCAATCTTTTCCACATCCAGATCAGGTGCATCAAATTTCATAACTTGAATGCCGTGTTTTATGATATCTGTTATTCTTTCTTGATGAGCATAACACAAGAGAAGTCTCCATTTCTCCAAAGTGTCTGGAGCAGTATGTGGTTCTTCTATTAGCCATTGAAGATTACCCGTAATCCCTGTTATAATGAGTTGTTGCAGGGTGGCTCTCATTTCCTCATCCATCAATTCCAGTTGGTTTGAGTCCATTACTTTTCGATAGATACGGAAAGTTTCTCTTGCCATTTCTTGTTTGTTAGTGGTATGGGTGATAATGGCATTTTTTATGATGACCATACGCTCGTTCCACCCTAATCTCCGCATGTATTCTTCCTCCATTTTCCCCTGGATAATAACAGCATACGACTGTTGTACCAGCTTCTTAAGATAAAGCAATTGCTTGGGCAATTTCTCGTTCCAGTAGTTGTCTTTCATCACCCAAGGTTCCATATGTCCGTGAGGGGAGAGGACGATGCGCGTTCCGGACTTGATGGCTTGTCTAACTATAAAATAAAGAGAACCATTCCAACATCCATGAATATGCAGAATGTCGTAATGGGAGGATCGAAGGTTCTGTTGTGCATCCTTGGCTTCAGAGACCATTTCGTTACTACACTCTAATCCCATACTTTCATGAAGCATCGCAACATATTCACTGATCATGCAGTCTTCTTTGGGGAAAAAGTGTAATATTCTCATCTTTTATCGTTTAATAAAACATATTTCGACTAAACACTTGTGTGAATAGGCTTGCCAACTTGAAGACGTTTATTTTCTGGTCAAACAGCTTGATGGTATCATGAACACGTGATGTTTTCACCATGATCGTGCTATATATACCGCGATGAAAGAGGAACAAACGTCTTTTATGGCTGTGAGTTGAATTACGCTCTGCTTTCAGGATGTATGGTGTTGCCTCATCCAATGTATCGAACAACTGGATAATATTGGTCTTGTTATGATATTCTAAGACGACTTCCGAATGGTTATCAATATTTCCAACCAATGTATAAATCCAAGAATCAGTCAAGGGCGGACGTGTGATATCCGCCAATACAATCCACTCGCCATGAGCAGCTTTGGCGCCAATGGTAAAGGCAAGTCGTGATCTGCTTGGATATGGCACCTTGGAAAAGGGTAGGAAAGTGGTGTAAAGATGAGGGTATTCTGTCTTCATACGTTTTAGCACGTTGGTTGTGTCATCTGCAGAAGAGTCATTTACCACAATGACCTCGTATTCAACCTCGCCTTGTTGGGTGAGGAATATAGGCAGATTTTTCTCCAATGCTTGAGCTTGGTCCTGCACAGTTATGATGACAGATATCTTTGGTTTTTCTGATGTCATTCTATTTGTTTATATTTCATCACTCGCATACCCCTGCGGCAGTTTGCGGCAGTTGTATTGAGAGGCCATGATTTCACCATAAGCTCCAGCAGAGCGAATGGCAATTAAATCACCTCTGTGCGAGCAGTTCAGATCTATCTGTTTGGCAAACACATCGCTTGACTCGCAAATAGGACCTACAACGTCGTAAGCCTCCATAGGCTCATCACTACTGATATTCTCAATTTTGTGATAAGCTTGATAGAGCGCAGGACGTATCAAGTCTGTCATACCGGCATCAACGATACAGAACTTCTTGGAAGCTCCTTCTTTTATATATAAGGTACGCGCGATAAGTGAACCACATTGTGCAACAATGGCACGTCCTAATTCGAAATGAAGGGTTTGTCCTGGGCGCAACTTTAATTTCTTAGCATAGGTATCGAAGTATGCTTTGAAGTCTGGAATGGGGACACGATTGGGGTGTTGGTAATCAACACCAAGCCCACCTCCCACATTGATGTTCTCTACATGAATGTGATGGCTTTCTAGTTGTGTTTGCAATTCGTTAATGCGATTGCATAGAGCTTCAAAGTCTCCCATATCGAGAATCTGCGAGCCAATGTGGAAGTGTAGACCTACAAAGCGTACATTTGACATACTTGCGGCATGTTCAATAACGCTTTCCATATCACGCATGGCAATACCAAACTTGTTTTCTGCAAGTCCTGTGGTAATATTTGCATGTGTGTGAGCTCCAACATTAGGATTGATACGAAAGGCAATACGAGCAATCTTTCCTTTATTTGCAGCTAATTCGTTTATTACCTCCAGTTCAGGAATGCTCTCTACATTAAATGAAAAGATGTCATTCTCTAGTCCCAAGTTTATTTCCCAGTCACTTTTCCCAACACCTGCATATACTATCTTTTCTGCAGGGAAACCGGCTTTCAGTGCAGCTTCAATTTCACCACCGCTGACACAGTCTGCACCCATACCTGCTTCATGGATGATACGAAGAATTCTTGGGTTGGCATTCGCTTTAACAGCGTAATGAACCACGAACTCCTCATGTTTTTGTATCTCCGTGTTAATGGTACGGAGTGTTGCTCTCAACAACTCCGTATCATAATAATAGAACGGTGTTTGTATTCGTCCTAGTTTCTCAATTGGAAATTTTCCCTTCATGTTGGTTTTATGCTTGACAATTTATATTATTTATTAAAGAGGTTATCGCTCAGTGATTGCAAAGCGCGCTTTTTGTCCTCTTCCTTGATAAGGAATGAAATATTATAATTAGAACCGCCATATGAAATCATGCGAACAGGAATATTTTTCATAGCGTCCATAACCATAGTTTCAAAACCAATGTTTGACCAATCAAGATCGCCCACTACGCAAATGATGCACATACCTGTATCAACTGTAACAGTTCCATATTTCTTCAACTCATCAACAATTTCACCTAAGTGAGCTGAGTTGTCAATAGACATGGATACACCGACCTCTGAGGTGCAAACCATATCTATTGGTGTCTGGTATGATTCGAAAATTTCAAAAACCTTGCGCAGGAAGCCCGTAGCCAGTAACATGCGTGACGACTTAATCTTGATAGCGATGATGTTGTCCTTAGCAGCTACCGCCTTAATTTTCCCATATTCTGTTTTGTTAGAAATAGTGGTTCCCTCAGCGTCAGGTTGCATGGTGTTCAGCAGTCTAACGGGAATACCAGCGTATTTTGCTGGTTGAACACATGTTGGGTGTAGAATCTTTGCACCGAAGTAAGCCAACTCAGCTGCCTCTTCGAAATGAAGTTGGTGAACGGGCTCTGTCTTGTCGACCACACGTGGATCGTTATTGTGCATACCATCAATATCTGTCCATATTTGTATTTCGGCAGCATTCAATGCAGCACCGATAAGTGAAGCGGTGTAATCGCTACCACCACGCTGAAGGTTGTCTATCTCGCCATAGGCATTACGGCAGATAAAACCTTGTGTGATGTAAACCTGCTGACCTTCGTTTTGTTCCATAATTGCAGCCAGTTTCTCCTTAATATATACGGGGTCAGGCTCAGCATTCTTGTCTGTTCGCATGAAATCGAGAGCATTCAGCAACGTAGCTTTAATACCTTGTTCTTTCATGTAGTTCACAACCATATTGGTTGACATGATCTCCCCTTGAGCTACAATGCTCTTCTCTTCGAATGAAGTGAACAGTTCTTTGGTAAATGAACGCAAATAGTTCATCTCTGATTGAAGGAATTCACGTGTCTGGTTCTTCATCTCCTCAGTAGAATAAAGCTCCTCAACGTGTTTCATGTACTTACGCTCCAACTGATTAATAACTTCATTAGCTCCATCCGGATTCTTTTTATAGAGGTAATCAGAGATTTCTACAAGTGAATTTGTTGTGCCAGACATAGCTGACAAAACAACAAATACAGGTTCACCTGACTTGGTCACTAACTTAGTTACTTCCTTCATGCGGCTCGGTGTTCCAACCGATGTACCGCCAAACTTCATTACTTTCATATTATTATCTTTTATTGTTTTTCAACTCATTACATCGAGAAGTCTTCACGTGTGGAATAATCCAACGTACGAACTTCATCTGTATCATCATCTTCCTGATAGAGTGCAATCTTATTGTAGTCGTTGGTGATTTCTTCCAAATGATGGTCATTGCAACGATAGACTATACCAGGATATTGAGCAAGCAAAGGAATATTATGAGTAGTCATAATGACTGCTGTGCCCGTCTGAGTAATTTGGCGCAATAGCTGCAGAATATTTGCAGCTGTTTCCGGATCCAGATTTCCTGTTGGTTCGTCGGCAATGATTATTTTGGGCTTGTTCAGAATAGCACGAGCTATAGCGATACGCTGCTGCTCACCCCCTGACAATTCATAAGGGTAGCGGTCAGCATAGTTTTGCATCTCCACATCTTCCAAAACGTCCTTAATGCGCTCTTCTATCTCGTCTTTCTTCTTCCATCCTGTGGCTTTCAGGACAAATTCCAGGTTAGCACGGACAGTACGATCACTCAGCAATTGGAAGTCCTGGAAGATGATACCCATCTGTCTGCGCAAAGCAGGAATATATTTACGTTTTAGTCCACGTAAATCGTGGTTCAACACAAAAGCATTCTCTGCCTCATCCACGTCTAATTCAAAATAGAGTGTCTTCAACAGGGTACTTTTACCTGCTCCCACACGTCCGATGATGTATATAAACTCGCCTTCTTCCACATGGAAGTCTACGTCTTCAAGGACGAGAATTCCATCTTTTTGGTAGATATTCGCTTTCTTGTAATCTATTAACATATCTTTTCACTATTCATTTTTCGTTATTCACTAGGGCGTAGCCCGCTCATTTCATAGTGCCTGCCGCCTTGGCTTCACGACGTTTCTTGTCCCAATTGGGATCGTGACGTTTTTGTAGTTCCTGAGCTACGTCCTCAATACGCAGTCCTTTCTCTGTTAACATCACCAGTAGGTGATAGAGCAAGTCAGAAGCCTCATAGACCAGGTGATCGTCAGTGCCATTGGTGGCTTCGATAACTGTTTCCAGTGCTTCTTCACCTACTTTCTGTGCTATTTTGTTGATGCCTTCTTTGAAGAGTTTAGTGGTATATGACCCTTCGGGCATCTCTTCTTTCCTTCGATTGATAAAATCCTGTAATTCTGTCAGGAAGAGTAGGGGACTGGGCACGTTCTCTTCGCCCCAGCAGGTGTCTGTACCTGTATGACAGGTAGGACCGTCCGGATGAGCTTGTACCAGCAAGGTGTCATTGTCGCAGTCCACCTTGATATCAACTAGATTCAGGAAATTTCCAGAGGTCTCACCCTTTGTCCATAACGTGTTGCGTGTACGACTCCAGAAGGTCACGTGCTTAGTGTCCATCGTTTTCTTATAGGCTTCTTCGTTCATGAAGCCAAGCATCAATACCTTCTGTGTTACTGCATCTTGTATGATGGCTGGTACAAGACCTCCCATTTTATCAAAATCTATTGTCATAGTCTAACGTTTATTCCTTCTTTGTGTAAATATTGTTTAAGTTCAAGTACAGGGATCTCTCCAAAGTGGAAAACTGAAGCTGCAAGGGCTGCATCAGCATGACCCTCTACGAAAACGTCACGAAAATGCTCTTTGCACCCGGCTCCACCACTGGCAATGATGGGAATACTCAACGTGTCGGACAATTCACGAAGAGCCTCATTGGCAAATCCTTGTTTCGTTCCGTCATGGTTCATCGACGTAAAGAGTATCTCTCCAGCGCCACGCTCCTGTGCTTCTCGGGCCCATTCAAAGAGTCCACGCTCTGTGCGCTCACGTCCGCCTTTCAGATAGCAGAACCAGCCGTTTTCATCCAGACGGGCATCAATGGCAACCACACAAACCTGCGAGCCAAAACGGGTGGTAATCTCGTCGATAAGTTCTGGACGACGAATGGCTGCAGAGTTAATGCTAACCTTGTCAGCACCAGCATAAAGCAATCGCTCCACGTCTTTCAGTTCGTTGATGCCACCACCAACGGTAAATGGGATGTTTATCTCTTTAGCCACGCGAGTCACCATCTCTGTAAAGGTCTTGCGACCTTCGAAAGAGGCTGTGATATCCAGGAAGCAAAGCTCGTCAGCACCTTGCTCGCTATAGGTCTTTCCTAACTCTACAGGGTCTCCGGCAGAGCGCAGATTTACAAAGTTGGTGCCTTTTACGGTTTCACCATCTTTCACGTCCAGACAGGGTATTATGCGTTTTGCCAGTCCCATAGTTCTTTTAAGTCAATTTTACCTTCATAAATAGCTTTACCGAAAACGACAGCAGGGATTCCTGCGGCGTCCAGTGCTTTGATATCCTCAATGGAAGAAACGCCGCCACTGGCAATCAGATGCAACATGGGATATTCCTTCATAACCCGTTGGTACAGTTCTATAGCAGGTCCCTGCAAGGTTCCGTCTTTTGAAATTTCCGTGCATAGTACGTTGCGCACACCCGCATCAACATAGCGTCTCAAGAAGGGCAGAAGGTCTTCTGTAGAGTCTTCTTTCCATCCGTTGATACTGATTTTCCCGTTTCTCACATCTGCACCAAGGATAAGTCTCTCGGCTCCATATTTCTCAACCCATGACAGAAACAGTTCCGGATGAGTCACGGCTATCGAGCCGACAGTCACCATCGAGGCTCCTTTCTCAAAAGCCATTTGGATGTCCTCATCAGTCTTGATGCCTCCGCCAAAGTCAACGACCAGGTTTGTTTTTGTGGAAATTTGATCCAGTACCTCGCCATTGACGATATGCTTGGACTTCGCACCATCCAGATCAACAATATGGAGTCTGCGAAAACCGATTCGCTCAAACTCCTGCGCCATTTCCAGCGGACTGCCATAAACAGTCTTCTGGTCGTAGTCGCCTTTGGTCAACCTGACACACTGGCCTTCAATGATATCTATGGCAGGAATCAGTTCTATCATAATGCTAAGAAATTCTTGATGATTTGCTCACCTACGCGTCCACTTTTCTCCGGGTGGAATTGGCAGGCATAGAAGTTGTCTTTCTGTAAGGCAGCTGAGTAAGGCTGTATATAATCAGCTATTGCTGCAGTATCTTCACACAAGGGAACGTAATAAGAATGCACGAAATAGACGTAGGGATTATCACCTAAACCCTTGAAAATGCTACATTTCACATCGCCTGTTTCTCTTACATCTGCCTTCTTACATCTTACATCTAACGCGTTCCATCCCATGCAGGGTACTTTGTCTTCGTGACGAGTAGGGGAGAAACGCTTCACTTCCGCGTCGAAAATGCCGATACAGTCCACATCCCCCTCCTCAGAATGACGGCAGAGCAGTTGTTGCCCCACACAGATACCAAAAACGGGCTGCTTCAGGTTCTTTATCACCTCGTCCAAACGTCTGGCCTTGAGGTATTCCATCGCTCCGCGAGCCTCTCCCTGACCGGGAAATAGTACGCGGTCGGCTTTCTGCAATTGCTCCGCATCGTCCGTCAGTAGAGGTTCTACACCCAATCTGCGTAGTGCATTGACTACCGAATAGATGTTTCCTGCATTATATTTTACGATGGCTACGTTCATAACACTCAACTATCAGCTAAATATGATGGTTTTGTTCTTATAGGTCAGAATCTTTCGCTGGATATGCTTGGAAACTGCATGGGAAAGCACGATTTTCTCCAAATCCTTGCCTTTCAAGACAAGACTTTCTGGGGTATCTTTGTGACTGATTCGAGTCACATCCTGTTCAATAATCGGACCAGCATCCAGTTCGGCCGTTACGTAGTGACTGGTGGCTCCAATAATCTTCACGCCGCGTTCCCATGCCTGATGATAGGGCTTCGCACCAACAAAAGCAGGCAAGAACGAGTGGTGGATGTTAATGATATGATGCGGGAAGGCAGCAATCATCTCGTCAGAGATAATCTGCATATAACGGGCCAACACGATAAACGAAATGTCTTCCTTGTGCAAAAGCTCCATTTCTGCCTGTTCCACATCTTGTTTGTTAGAGTGGTCTTTCTTGATGTTCCACACATAATAAGGGATTCCAAATTGCTCCGCTACATAGCGCAAATCCTCGTGATTACTTACAATACAAGGGATATCGCAGTTGAATTCTCCAGCTTTCCAGCGTGCCAACAAGTCATACAGGCAGTGGCTCATTTTTGAGACGAAAATAGCCATTCTCGGGCGTTTGTCGCTGTAATAAAGCGAAAATTTCATCTGATAGCGCTGTGCATATAGTGTGGCAATATAGTCGTAAAGTTTGTCGCGTGGAATCAGGAAACCTTCCAGTTCCCATTCAATTCGCATGAAAAACATACCGTCTTGTTTGTCTACATATTGGTCCAAGTAGACAATGTTTCCTTTGTTATCCGTAATAAATCTAGTCACTTCCGAAATAATACCTTGTTGGTCAGGGCAATGCAGAAGCAAAATGGCAGTTGGTTTCATTTTCAAATGCTATATATGTGTACCTTATTATTAATAATATGCAAAGGTACGAATAAAAAATGGTATACACAAAAAAAATAGAATGAAAATGCTGTTTCTTCATATATTTATATTTCAAAATAATACGCATTATGATAAATAGACAATTCCTATGAGTATTATTATCTCGAAGTAGCGGGCATCACTCTCCCTACTCGTTTTTAAGTGTTGGTAATGACAAATGAAAGCGTACAGCAAGGAATCTCATTAGGCATGTAACTAAGAAGGATGCTATAACTGTTAGTTCAATTGGCATAGCGAGAACATCTAGGAACCAATATGTTACACCTCCGAGTACTGCAGCCATTGCATATATTTCTCGATGAAAGATTACAGGTTCGTTGTTCAGTAAGACATCACGGATTACACCACCGGCAGAACCCGTGATGCACCCCATAATAATAGCCACCCAGTAAGGTTGTCCGAGTAGTAATGATTTTTGGATACCTGCTATCGTAAACAGTGCCAATCCTAAAGTGTCAAACACAAACCACGTGTTACGCAATCCTTCCATGTGTTTGGCAAACATAATGACAAAAAGCAAAGCCAATGCTGTACAAATCATATAAAATGGATTGGTCATCCAGAACGGTGTCACACCCAGCATTACGTCTCGGATAGTACCTCCGCCAATGGCCACAGCAATGCCACAAACATACCCCCCAAACCAGTCATAGTGTTTGGCAGCTGCGTGTCGGATTCCCGATATGGCAAAGGCGAAAGTTCCTAAAAACTCTATAATTTGCCTGATTATATCATCGTATTCCATTTATTCTTCATATTTTTTCCCCCAGTAGTTTACCATTCGCTCATACAATTTCTGCTCTGCTGGTGAGTGTTGCGCGTGCCAAATTCGTTCTTTTTGTAGTGCATCTGGCATATATTGCTGAGGCGTGAAATGTCCTGCAAAGTCATGTGGATATTTATACCCGTCACTATACCCCAGATCTTTCATCAGTGATGTGGGAGCATTGCGCAAGTGCAACGGAACAGGCTGATTGCCCGTTTTCTGTACCACTTCTAGTGCTTTTCCAATGCCCATATAGGCCGAATTACTCTTGGGTGATGTAGCCAAGTAAACGGCACATTCGGCTAATGGAATGCGTCCTTCTGGCCATCCAATCTTCATGACGGCATCAAAAGCTGCATTAGCTAGCAAGAGTGCATTAGGATTAGCCAGTCCGATGTCCTCTGCAGCCGATATTACCAATCGTCTGGCAATAAACTGAGGGTCTTCCCCACCCTCTATCATACGGGCCATCCAGTAAAGTGCTGCATCTGGATCGGAACCGCGAATCGACTTGATAAAGGCCGATATGATATCATAATGCATCTCACCATCTTTGTCGTATGCTAGCGGATTCTGTTGCAGGCATTCTTCTACGATGGAATCAGTAATTACAGTTTCATCATTGGAAGAAGACTCAACTACTAATTCCAAGATATTCAGCAGCTTACGAGCATCACCTCCACTGTAACGAAGCAAGGCGGACGTCTCTTTCAACTCTATCTTTCGCTCTTTAAGGATTATATCTTTCGTAATGGCCCGTTGCAATAGTGTCAGCAAATCCTCTTTCTCCAGCGATTTTAGCACATATAGCTGACAACGTGAAAGCAATGGGCGGATCACTTCAAACGAAGGATTCTCCGTCGTAGCACCTATCAGAGTGACGATTCCCTTCTCTACTGCCCCCAGTAATGAGTCTTGCTGTGACTTGGAGAAGCGATGAATCTCGTCTATAAATAAAATAGGTGATGCTTCGTTGAAGAATCTCCCCTTTTGGGCACGCTCTATTACCTCGCGCACATCCTTCACCCCACTGGTTACAGCCGAGAGCGTAAAGAACTGCGTCTGCAACTTGTTGGCTATAATCTGTGCCAGCGTGGTCTTTCCTACTCCGGGAGGTCCCCATAGTATAAAAGAAGAAATGCGTCCTGCGTCAATCATCTTGCGCAACACGGCACCTTCGCCCACTAAGTGTTTCTGCCCGATATAGTCATCCAGTGAGCGAGGACGTAATCTTTCAGCTAATGGTTCTGACATATTTCTTGCAAAGGTAGTGCATTTTGACTAAATCACAAAAAAAGTCAGCAAAAAACTTGTAAATAGCAAATAAAGTATGTACATTTGCAGACAAATATATAATTTATGTAAATCATTATGGCGAAAGAAACAACATCAAACAAAGCGCTGAGCCTGAAAGCGCTGACAAAGAGTTCTGTATGGGACGTTCAGGAAAACGATATCTTCCGTATGTTGGATGCAGCAGAGAAAGATTCTGAACTGAAAGACAGTCTGCGTCACTATGCCGACATCATCAGGAGTGCTTTCATGATAGAAGAAGTCAAGGATGACAGCAAACCTGTTCTTGAAAAATATACCAAACAGGGCTATAAGGTAAATAGTATTAAACTGGGTGAAGACCAGAAGATTACGTGGGCTATCAAGAAGCGTCCCATCATGCGCGTCACCGATCTCACCTATGAGAACATACGTCACATCACGGCAGCCAAGTTGATAGAGGTGCTTGATCGCAATTTCGGAGGCGGATGGGATTCACTGTCACAATCCATTCAGGACATTATCGAGAGCGGCTTTGATATCTCTACCACTACCCTTCCCAAAGACCGTCTGCACAAGAAAGGCGGCATGTACGAGAAGAAAATAGCCGATGGATACGAAGTGCTCGAGGTAGCCAAAGGTTCTTGGGTAGAGGCCATTTTTGCCAAATTGAAGCCTGAAACCATCAAGCCGCGTATGACGTTCGACGATGCTAAGGACTTACGGGATGGCGATGAAGAAGATGAGGAAGAAGACCTTTCCATTGACAATTATAACAGTCCTGATGAGGACGATGTCGAGATCGATGAGCCCAACGATGACGAGATTAACGAGAACAACTATCGTACCACGTTTGATATTGCATCCGATCCTGACGAGGACGCCGAAAGCCTGTCTGACTTTATTGCAGACGAGTAGTCCGTCCCTCCCCTTCTCTCGAAGTATACTTCAAACTAAAACCTATAACTTATGAACATTCCTATGGTATTCTGGCTCGTGCCCATTGCTTCTGTCGTAGCGTTGGGCATGGCTTTTTTCTTTTTCCGTCAAATGATGGGAGAAGACGAGGGAACACCCCGCATGAAGGAGATTGCCCTCTACGTTCGTAAAGGTGCTATGGCTTATCTGTGGCAACAGTATAAAGTCGTCGGCATCGTGTTTGTAGTGCTCTGTGCTCTTTTTGCTTTCATGGCTTATGGCTTGAATGTACAGAATCCGTGGGTGCCGTTTGCCTTCCTGACAGGTGGCTTCTTCTCTGGATTGGCTGGTTTCTTCGGTATGAAGACGGCCACCTATGCTTCTGCCCGTACCGCCAATGCAGCCCGTCAGAGCCTAAATAATGGCCTGAAGGTCGCTTTCCGCTCGGGTGCTGTCATGGGTCTCACCGTGGTGGGACTTGGTCTGCTTGACATCGCCATCTGGTTCATTGCGCTGAACGGACTCACTGACGACTCGCTCATCACCATCACCACCACCATGCTGACCTTTGGTATGGGTGCTTCTACACAGGCACTCTTCGCCCGTGTCGGTGGTGGCATCTACACCAAAGCTGCCGACGTGGGTGCCGACATCGTGGGTAAGGTCGAGGCCGATATCCCTGAGGACGACCCGCGCAACCCCGCAACTATTGCCGATAACGTAGGCGATAACGTAGGCGACGTGGCCGGTATGGGTGCTGACCTTTATGAGTCATATTGCGGTTCTGTTCTCAGTACAGCTGCTCTGGGTGCTGCTGCTTTCTCTGTTGCAGGTCTCGAGGTCCAGCTTCGTGCCGTCATTGCCCCTATGCTGATAGCTGCTGTAGGCGTATTCCTTTCTTTGTTTGGCATCTTCCTGGTTCGCACCAAGGAAGGCGCTACCATGAAAGACCTGCTGAAATCGTTGTCTTTGGGTACCAACATTAGTGCTATTCTCATAGCCATTGCCACTTTCGCCATCTTGTATTTCCTGGGCATCGAGAACTGGCTCGGTCTGTCGCTCTCCGTTATCTCTGGTCTTGCAGCTGGCGTCATCATCGGACAAGCTACCGAGTATTATACGTCTCACTCTTATAAGCCCACCCAGAAGATTTCTGAAGCAGGTCTCACTGGCTCAGCCACCGTTATTATTAAAGGTATAGGTACAGGCATGATTTCCACCTGTATCCCAGTTGTTACCATTGGTGTAGCCATCATACTCAGTTTCGGTTTTGCCAACGGTTTCGACCTCTCTATGTCTAGCGAGAGCCTAGCCCACGGACTCTACGGCATTGGTATTGCTGCTGTGGGTATGCTTTCTACGCTGGGTATTACACTCGCCACCGATGCTTATGGACCCATTGCCGATAATGCTGGTGGCAATGCTGAGATGAGTGAACTGGGCGAAGAGGTTCGTCATCGTACAGATGCCCTCGACGCTCTTGGAAACACCACTGCAGCTACGGGTAAAGGCTTTGCCATCGGTTCGGCTGCCCTCACTGCCCTCGCCCTGCTAGCTTCCTATATCGAGGAGATCAAGATTGCGATGGATCGTGCCGGAGTGATGATGGAAAACGTTAAAGGCGAAACCATTTCTGCCGCTCAGGCCACCATCCCCGACTTCATGAACTACTTCCAAGTGAACCTCATGAACCCCAAGGTTCTTGTAGGAGCCTTCATCGGTGCTATGGCTGCTTTCCTGTTTTGTGGACTCACCATGGAAGCTGTGGGCCGAGCTGCACAAAAGATGGTTGAAGAGGTTCGTCGTCAGTTCCGTGAGATTCCTGGTATTCTCGAAGGCACAGGCACGCCCGACTATGGCTCTTGCGTAGAGATTTCCACCCGTGCTGCCCAACGCGAGATGATATTCCCCTCACTTCTGGCCATTGCCATTCCCATTGTTGTAGGCTGTGTTCTTGGCGTTGCCGGTGTCCTAGGTCTCCTCGTAGGCGGACTTGCTGGAGGCTTTACACTCGCTGTCTTCATGGCAAATGCTGGTGGAGCTTGGGACAATGCTAAGAAGATGGTCGAAGAAGGCAATTTTGGCGGTAAGGGCTCCTTTGCCCATAAGGCAACTATTGTTGGTGACACCGTAGGTGATCCCTTCAAAGACACCTCCGGACCTTCACTTAACATCCTCATTAAGCTGATGTCAATGGTAAGCATTGTAATGGCTGGATTAACCATTCTGTTCATCTAAAATCTCAAATAAAAGGCTCATTTCAACGGAAAATGAGCCTTTTTTCTGCTTTTTTTGAAAAAAACTCAAAAAAAGTTTGGTGGATTCAAAAAAACTCCATACCTTTGCACCCGCAATTCAGCAAGAGCGCTGAACCAAGCAACAAAAATTGATGCACCCGTAGCTCAGTTGGTAGAGCACCTGACTCTTAATCAGGGTGTCCAGGGTTCGAGCCCCTGCGGGTGTACTAAGATTACACAACATGAAAAAAGTAGCAGACTAAGTAAGTCTGCTTTTTTTTGCCTAGTAATTCAGTGATCTGGATACCTAAGTCCCTAAGTATAAGCCAGTCTTTCTATCTTAAAAAGACATAAAAATGAAGGCATTTTGCTAGCTTATTTGTACCTTTGCAGGACAATAAGTAACATTTAGATATGTACAGCTTAAACTATCAAGTAACGACCAGTACCTGCGACAGCGAGGGAAAGCTGAAGCTTTACTCTGCCCTCCAGATGATGCAGGACTGCTCAGAGATGTGGATTGACTCAGAACCTGGCGTCAAGCAGTATTTCACGGAGCAAAACATGGCTCAGCTTTTGGCAACCCGCCAAGTAGAAGTAATACGAGTACCCGATTATAAGGAGAAGCTGACGGTGACGACTTCTGTCTATGGCATGAAGCCCATGTTTGGTTTCCGCAATACGTTTATTTATGATTCAGAGGGTAAGCCGTGTTATAGAACCTGGAGCATGGGGGCTTTTGTCGATAAAACAGCAGGCAAGTTGAAGCGTGTGGATGATGCCACGATTGCCTCGATGACACTGGAGCCACAGTTGGAGATGAACTACAAGGATCGTCGCATCATTCTGCCCAAAGAGGATGGAACGGTTCTTGACCCCATTAAAGTACTTCGTGCTGACATTGACTACAACAAGCACGTAAACAATGCCAATTATGTCCGGATGGCCATGGAGCTACTTCCCGAAGGCTTCATGGTTCATGGTCTTAGAGTAGAATATCGTGTTGCCGCAAAGTTAGGAGACGTTCTAATTCCCACCATCTATGAAATAGAAGGAGGATACATTATTTCCCTATCTGTTGGCAACGATGTCAGCACAATTATAGAATTCACGGAATAAACTTCATACTATGAAG
>CACXTX010000020.1 GCA_902770635.1 uncultured Prevotellaceae bacterium
TAACCGTGGATGGTGTGGAACAGGAAGCGACGTCTTCCAAGGCTATGAGGTGGATCTGAAGCTGCCACGCTTCGAAACGGCATCAGATACGGACGAACTTGGACTTGTAGAGCTGATGAAGAAGATGGGCATCAAGCAGGCCTTTGACTCAGACTTTGCAGAAATACCCAACATGTGTGAAGATAGAAACCTCTATATCTCGATGATGCGTCAAAAGGCAAAGATTAAGGTTAATGAGGAGGGTTCGGAAGCCGCTGCGGTCACTGTGGCTGGCGTGAATGCAACAACTGCTGTAAGTCCACAAGAATATCCCAAGGCTACTTTCCACGCCAATCGTCCCTTCGTCTATGTTATCAGCGAAGCATCCTCTGGCGTTATCCTCTTTGTAGGAAAGTTTACCGGCATCTGAATAGTTCCTGAATTTAGTATTAAGGGTAACAGGGGAAAAGATCCGAGGGAACAGGGAAAGAATAACGTAGTAGCAGGAAAAAACATAGGATGCTGTTTGATTCGGCCTACCGCCCACATTAATAAGGGCGGGAGCCCCCATATCGTGGAGCTCCCGCCCTTATATATTCGAGCGAAGGGCAAAAACCGATTTTTTATCCTTCCAGACCTTTTTTCCTGCTATCAGGCCTCTGCAAAGGCAGCAGCCTCCGCCTCAGCGATGATTTCCTCGCGGGTCTTTTCTCGCGGCTTGGCGCTGATGTCGTCAAGGGTGAATTCATCGTGTAAGGCCTGATACTGTGCTGCATCAGACTGTACAACGATTTTGTTGCTCACCTCTTCTTTCTTGCCTTTCACCTCTTCCTCACTTCTTACCTCGATGATGAAGTCCTGCTGTTCCTTTTCCGGATCAGGCACACACATCACGGGCTCCTCTTCCATCTTGGTGCGGTCACCCTTTGCAGCAAAGACAGCATCAATAAACTGAGGTTCGCGGCGCAAGCGCTGAAGGGTATCCTTAGAGGCATTCTGCTGACTCTCTTTCTTGGAATAGCCTGTTCCTACACATCCCTCCAGGCCTTCGATGAACACCTGGGTGGTAAACACAGGACTCTTGTGCTCGTCACGCTCCTGCTTGATGTCGCGGAATTCCATCTTCACGCGGTTCTTCTGGCTCCACTCCAACAGTTTTGACTTGAAGTTAACCTCCTTGTAGGCTACCTTGTCTATATTGATAAGTTGAGCCAGGATGCGCTTCTCCATGAATCGCATACAGGCATCATAGCCTCGGTCCAAGTAAATAGCTCCCACCAATGCCTCGAAAGCATTGCCGTTCATATAGCTGTTGTGCGATGTGTTATGACCTGCAAACTTTATCAAGTCTGAAATACCCATTTCCTTAGCCAGTTTACCCAGGGTGTCACGACTGACAAGTTTGGAACGCGTGTTAGTCAGGAAACCTTCGCGTTTGCCCTCAAAATGACGGAACACGATATCACCCACTACAGCATCCAAGATGGCATCACCCAAGAACTCCAGTCGTTCGTTGTTGACAGGACGACCTTTCTCGTTGCGCTTGGAAGCACTCTTATGGAGCAGTGCTTGCTTGTAGAGGTTGATATTGCGGGGATAGAAACCCAGAATGTCGTAAAGGGCAGAAAAAAGCTCCTTCTCCTTGCGGAAAGGGAGCTTTATTCTATCAATGATGTTATTAACCCACATACTTTGCAAAAACTACGCAGGCATTGTGACCACCAAATCCAAAGGTATTGCTGAGACCAGCACGAACCACACGCTTCTGAGCCTTGTTGAAGGTGAAGTTGAGGTTGTAGTCAATCTCCTCGTCCTTGTCATCCTCATCGTGGTTGATGGTGGGAGGAACGATATCGTTCTGAACAGCCAGAACGGTAGCCATAGCCTCAACAGCACCAGCAGCACCCAACAGGTGACCAGTCATAGACTTGGTTGACGAGATGTTCAGCTTGTAGGCTGCATCGCCGAATACATCCTTGATGGCCTTTGCCTCAGAGATGTCACCAACATGGGTAGAGGTACCATGAACGTTGATGTAGTCAATCTCGTCAGGATTCATACCAGCATCCTCTAGAGCGTTCTGCATCACCAGCTTTGCACCAAGACCCTCTGGGTGAGAGGCTGTGATGTGGTGAGCATCAGCACTCATACCAGCACCAACCATCTCAGCATAGATCTTGGCACCACGAGCCTTAGCATGCTCCAACTCTTCAAGAATCAGACAACCGGCACCCTCGCCCATAATGAAACCATCACGGCTGGCGCTGAACGGACGTGAAGCCTTCTCAGGCTCATCGTTGCGTGTTGACAGGGCCTTCATGGCATTGAAACCACCCACACCCGTCTCGCAGATAGCTGCCTCAGCACCACCGGCAACGATGGCATTGGCCTTACCCAGACGAATCAAGTTGAAGGCATCAGCCAGTGCGTTCGAAGAAGAAGCACAAGCAGAAGCCGTGATATAGTTGGGACCGTGGAAACCATACATGATGGAAATCTGGCCTGCAGCGATGTCGGCTATCATCTTCGGAATGAAGAAGGGGTTGAACTTAGGACCATCCTCGCGGTGAGCACCATAATAGGATACCTCTTCCTCGAAGGTCTTAATACCACCAATACCTACACCATAGACAACACCAATGCGGTTTTTGTCCTCTGTCTCCAGATTCATGCCAGAATCCTCAACAGCCTGCTTGGCAGCAATGATGGCCAGCTGGGTATAGCGGTCCATTTTACGAGCTTCCTTGCGGTCAATGAAAGCATTGACATCAAGATTCTTTACCTCACAGGCAAACTGAGTCTTGAACTTGGAAGCATCGAAAAGGGTAATAGGTGCAGCACCGCTCTTACCTGCCAGCATAGCCTCCCAAGTCTCCTCAGGAGTATTGCCAAGTGGTGTAACGGCACCCATACCTGTTACTACTACTCTTTTTAATTCCATAATTTAAGGTAATAATGAAAAAGGAAAAGTGAAAAATTTGCTACTGCACTCCATAGTGAAAGGAAATGGCAGTAGCAAATTTTTCACTATTCACTTTTCCTTTTACTTTTATTTTGCGTTCTCCTCGATGTAAGCGATAGCGTCACCAACGGTACCAATCTTCTCAGCCTTGTCGTCGGGGATAGAGATTCCGAACTCCTTCTCGAACTCCATGATGAGCTCTACAGTATCCAGGGAATCAGCACCAAGATCGTTAGTGAAACTTGCTTCGGGCTTAACCTCTGCCTCATCAACACCGAGTTTGTCTACAATAATAGCCTTTACTTTGCTTTCAATTTCTGACATAATTTTCTTCTTTAAAATGTTAATAATTGATTTCTTATTCTGAAAACTTCACAAAAATGTGTCGCTTAGCGGGTGCAAAGTAACACATTTTTATCGAGGTATGCAAATTTTAAAGGTAAAAAAACACTCTTTCCTGCACAAACAACTATCAATTGTGCAACTTTTCGCGCCTCAAAGGATAATTATTACGCAAATTTTCAAACTTTTGGGGATTGTTTTTTAATTGTATGCTATCCTCTATCGGATTGTAATAATCCAAAGGACTACCCGTATCCTGAAAATCAAGAGGAAGCTCAGGAGGCACAATTTCTCCTGGATGAAGCAACTGAAAATGTTGACAAAGGGCATCAATAACCATATTGTCAGCATTCACCTTTCCATCTGCCGAATAACCAGCAATATGAGGGGTACCGATAAACACACGCTGAAGCAATGCATCATCTAGTGCTGGCTCGCCTTCCCATACATCAATGACAGCATCCCTTACCCTACCCTCTTGCAAAGCTGAAAGCAATGCGGCATTGTCAACTACCTCACCTCGACTGGTATTAATAATATAAGGTACGCGACACAAACGATGGAAGAAAGCCTCGTCAGCCATATGGAAAGTAGCATATTGCCCTTCTCGGGAAAGTGGAACATGAAAAGTAATCACATCACACTCGCGCTCAATGACATCAAGCGACACGAAACCGGGTTCGTTCAGCAACGGATCGCATACCAGAACATGCATACCCAGTCGTTCTGCAACAGCTTTTACCTTCGACCCAACATGCCCACAACCAACGATTCCAAGGGTTGATTCCTGAAGGTTAAGACCTAAATGCTCTTTCATCTGCAACAACGAACATTCTACATACTGAGCCACAGAGCCGGAATTACATCCAGGACAGTTAGTCCACGCAATACCTGCCTGTTTCAGGTAGTCTGTATCAATATGGTCAAAACCTATCGTGGCAGTAGCGATAAACTGCACCTTACTGCCTGATAGCAATTCCTCGTTGCAACGGGTACGAGTCCTGACTATCAGTACATCCGCATCCTTCACGTCCTCAGCCTTGATGTCAGCCCCACGCAGACTGACCACCTCGTCAGCCAGCAACTCCAACTTCTCACGGATATAGGGTATCTTATCATCTACTACTATCTTCATAATTATAAGGCATCTCTTTTTCTGTTTTGCAAAGTTAAACAATATTTTGGAATGAAGCAAATTTTCATGAGAAATGCTTATAAAAAGGAAAAAACATGAAAATATTTTGAGATATCGAAGATTCTGTGTATCTTTGCCCCATAAACAAAAACAACAGCGTTATATGTCATTTACTGAAAAAGCAAATAATGTATTCAATCAGGCTATTCGCGACTACCATCTGAAAGATCATGTGGATACCCCTATTGATAACCCCTATGAGCGAGACACCATCGAGTTCAGCCTTTATACAAAATGCTGGATTGACACCGTTCAGTGGCATTTGGAGGATATTATCCGCGATCCACACATTGAGCCCACAAAGGCTTTGGCTCTGAAACGTCGTATAGACAGTTCTAACCAAGATCGTACAGATTTGGTGGAAGAGATAGACAGCTATTTCCGTACCTTGTATGCAGAAGTGCAGGTTCTTCCAGATGCTACGCTGAACACAGAAAGTCCCGCTTGGGCTATTGACCGACTGAGCATTCTGGCTTTGAAGATATGGCACATGAAGGAACAAACGGAGCGCAAGGATGCTGGTGCTGAACATATTGCCAAATGCCAAGCTAAACTGAACGTGTTGTTGGAACAACAGGTTGACCTCTCAAAGGCTATTGACCAGTTGTTGGATGACATTCAAGCAGGTCGTAAGTATATGAAGGTGTACAGACAGATGAAGATGTACAACGATCCCAGCACAAATCCTATTTTCTACAAGAAATCATAGGCCAAACAGGTCATACTGGTTCAAACGATGATGAAAGAGCACATACTCGTTATTCGTTTTTCTGCTATGGGTGACGTAGCGATGGTGGTGCCTGTAGTTTACTCTTTGGCACAGCAATATCCCGATGTTCGTATTACTGTGCTAAGTCGCACCTTTGCGCGTCCTTTGTTTGAGGACCTCGCCCCCAACGTTAATTTCATGGCAGCAGACTTGAAGAAGGAGTATCATGGCATTAAGGGACTCAATGCCCTTTACCGTCGCCTTGCTGCCAAGCAGTTTACTGCTGTTGCTGATTTGCATAATGTGTTGCGCTCAGAATACCTGCGACTTCGCTTTAACATCGGACACTACAGGGTTGAGCATATTAACAAACATAGAAAAGGACGCAGACGCATCACCGCAAAACACGCCAAGCGTCTGGAACAGCAACCTACGTCTTTTGAAAACTATGTAGAGGTGTTCAAGAAGTTGGGTTATCCCGTTGAGATTCATTTCAAAAGCATCTTCCCAGAGGGTGAGAAAGGCAATTTGAACATGCTGCCAAAGGGCATTAACGTTAAAAACTCGTTTGAGCAATGGATTGGCATTGCCCCATTTGCGGCTCACGAAGGAAAGGTTTACCCTCCTCGACTGACTCATCAAGTTATTGAGCAACTCTTAAAAAAATACCCTAAGGCCCGTATCTTCCTGTTTGGACGGGGCAAGCAAGAGGATCAGTATTTCAAGGAATGGTGCCAGATACATCCGGAATGTCTCTACGTTTCCCACCAACTGGAATCACTACACCAAGAACTGATACTGATGAGTCATCTGGATGCTATGGTTTCGATGGACTCCTCAAATATGCATCTGGCTTCGTTGACAGGAACACCCGTTGTCAGCGTGTGGGGTGCTACCCATCCGTATGCCGGTTTCCTGGGTTGGGGACAATCAACAGACAATATCGTGCAGATAGAACTGGAATGTCGTCCTTGCAGCATCTATGGACAGAAACCTTGCAGACGAGGCGACTATGCCTGCATGAATGGAATAGCTCCTGAGACTATCGTTGACAAGATAGAAAACATTCTTTCTAATAAATAAATAACTAATAATGTTTGAAATTATGAAAAAGTACATTTGTGAAACTTGTGGTTATGTTTATGACCCTGAAGTAGGCGACCCCGATAGCGGTATTGCTCCCGGAACAGCTTTTGAAGACATTCCCGAAGATTGGGTATGCCCCATCTGCGGTGTAGGTAAGGACGATTTCTCTCCAGAGGAATAACCTATTACATGGATAAAGAAAAGGCGGAACCTCAATGATGTGAGGTTCCGCTTTTCTTTTAGATGGTTATCTCGTTTCCATCATAGGCTACCACCTGTGAAGAACCATCAGGCCAGATAATGGTAAACTTCCTATGTTGCAACATTCCTGGGTATTGTCCCTTACGTTGTCCTATCGTCAGTTTACGAGCCTTGTCATTCCAATGAAAGGTAATGGTGGTATAGATACCTTCCTCATAACGATAACCATCACCCTCGTCTTCATAGAGTGTGAAAGTCCCATCGGCTCCAGGATAAATGTGGAGTTCCAAGTGATCCCACTTCTTCTCACCCACATACTGCATCTCAGGTCCCAACGGAAGAATGCTGCCTGCACGGACGAACATCGGCACCTGATGGAGTGTTGTTTCCACTGTCACGCTCTGTCCACCCTTATAGCGTTTACCCGTCCAGAAGTCATACCATAGGGCACCCTTGGGCAAATAGGTCGTAGCTGTCTTTTTCTCCAACCAGTTGATACGATTTCCATCTTCCTTTTGTCCTTGGACCTCCTGACGATTCCAACCAGTCATAGCATCTGTGCGAATTACCTTTTCTTCCGTATATTGTGCTTTGACAATAGGTGATGCAAGGATGCTATGTCCAAACATAAACTCATCAGTCATATCCCATACTTTCTTGTCTGCTGCAAAATCGCTGAACAACGGACGCATATAGCTGTCATTGGCTGAAGTTACCTGCCAAGCGGTACTATATAAATAAGGTATAAGACGATAGCGCAGACGAATCATCTTCTCAATAGCATCATAGACTGGCTCGCCTTTCTTGCCAAACTGCCATATCTCACGAGGAGCATCTGCACCATGACTACGGAAAACAGGACAGAACAAGCCATATTGCATCCAACGAACATAGAGTTCCTGGAACTGTGGATTCCTGGGGGCAGAACCACTACCCTTCGTGTTATACGAACCACAGAAGAAACCACCGATATCCGTGTTGAAATTGGGATTACCCGTCAATGAGAAACTCAAGCCAGCAGGTACTTGCTTGCGCAACATGTCCCACGAAGAATTGACATCACCACTCCACATGTTCGAGCCATAATGCTGCTGACCTGCAAAACTGCTTCGTGTCATGATGAAGACACGTTTCTCTGAGCTACACTCTTTGCGTTGCGACTCATAGATGCCACGAACGGTTTCCAAAGGGAAGGCGTTGCGCTGTGAGCGCCAAGTGCCACCATATACAGGATGCTCATAATCACTTTCCTTGGGATTGAAGAAATCTGGATCAGTAGAATCCATCCACCACGCATCTGTCCCATAGTCGTAGAGCCGCTTCAGGTGTTTCCAGTAAATGGCACGGGCTTCTGGATGGAAAGCATCATAGACCTTTACCCCTGAAGGATAATCCATCCTTGGAGGCCAGATATGAGAAAGACCACTTTGAGGCCATGTCTCGATAGGCAGCAACAAGCCTTTCTCGTTCAACTCACCGAACTGCTGGGTCTGAGGACCGAAACTTGCCCAAATGCTAATCATGAAATGAGCATGCTTCGCATGGACGTTCTTAATCATCTGCTGTCCATTGACAAATTCCTCTGAAAGGAAATCCATCGCATTCCACAGATAGTTGCTTCCCCAATATTGCCAGTCTTGAATGATACCATCCAAAGGAACCTGCAATGCCCGATATTGGTCAACTATACCCTCCGTTTCTTGAGCACTCTTATAGCGTTCCTTCGACTGCCAGAAGCCATAGGTCCAAAGAGGGAACATAGGCACATCGCCTGTAAGATGACGCATCTGGGCTATCACCCCGTCAGCAGAACCACCATACATAAAATAATAGTCAATACCCTCACCCGCTTCTGAATCAAACGTCATACCATTGGCATTATCCTCAAACAAGGTCGGTGAATAATTCTCCCAATAGACGCCCCAGCCTTTAATGCTCTGCAAGACGTTCTGAAAATCTTCGAGATTCGACTGTTCCATGCGTTTCTTCTCGCCTCGCCTGTTCATCTTCCCATTTTGGATAGTACCCAAGCCATAGATAGCCTCGTCCTTGTCAAGCGTAAACGTCTGACGCGCCTCTGCCACCTCACAACCTTTTTCACGTAGCAATACCTTTCCTTTAATGGTAAGAAATGTCAGGTTGCCTTGGGCATCTTGCTTGACAGTCAGTTCACTACTCGAGGTGGTAAGACCTTTTTTCACCACTTTTACGTCTTGTGGTTTCGCTGTCACCACCAGCGTCTTGGTAGGCTTCCCCTTCACCACATGTACAATGCTTGGTGTCATGAACTCAATCTTCACATCCTGTGCTAAGCCTGACATACTCAACAGCCCTGCAACCAATAAACTCAAACCTTTTTTCATAGAGCTTTCATTGTATTATCTTTCTGGTTGCAAAGATAAATAAATTCACAAATAAAAACAAGTTTTTTCTTTGTATTTCGCTCGATTTGCACTACCTTTGCACACAGAATATAAACGTTTATAAAAGAAGATGTCATTAAAATGTGGTATTGTGGGACTCCCAAACGTGGGTAAGTCCACTTTGTTTAATTGCTTGTCGAGTGCAAAAGCACAGGCAGCAAACTTTCCTTTCTGTACGATAGAACCTAACGTAGGTGTGATTACTGTGCCCGATGAGCGACTCACCAAGCTGGCTGAACTGGTACATCCAGGACGCATTGTTCCTGCTACCTGCGAGATTGTTGATATTGCCGGTTTGGTAAAAGGTGCCTCAAAAGGTGAGGGATTGGGCAATAAATTCCTGGGAAACATTCGTGAGACAGATGCCATCATCCATGTGTTGCGTTGTTTCGAAGATGAGAATATCACCCATGTGGATGGCACCATTGACCCTATTCGCGACAAGGAAATCATTGATACCGAGCTTCAGTTAAAGGACCTCGAGACTATTGAAAGCCGCTTGGCAAAAACAGAGAAAGCCGCTGCTGCTGGTAACAAGGAGGCTAAGGTGGAGGTAACTGTTTTGCATGCCTATAAAGAAGTGTTGGAACAAGGTAAGAATGCCCGTATCGTAGAGTTTGAGAGCAAGGACGAGCAGGATTGTGCCCGTAACCTGTTCCTGCTGACTGCCAAGCCCGTGCTGTATGTCTGCAATGTGGGTGAGGCTGATGCCAAGAATGGTAATGACTTCACCAAGAAGGTAGAGGCACTGGCTAAGGAAGAAGGTGCCGAAGCGATGATTATTGCCGCCAAGACAGAAGAGGATATCGCAGAACTGGAGAGCTATGAAGACAAGCAACTCTTCTTGGAGGAATTGGGCTTAGAGGAAAGCGGTGTCAATCGCCTCATTAAGAAAGCCTATGCCCTCTTGAACCTCGAGACCTTTATCACAGCTGGTGAGATGGAGGTGAAAGCCTGGACATACAAGAAAGGATGGAAGGCTCCACAGTGTGCTGGTGTCATCCATACCGACTTTGAGAAGGGCTTTATCCGTGCTGAGGTCATCAAGTATGACGACTACATCCAATATGGCTCTGAGGCTGCTGTCCGCGAGGCAGGCAAGATGGGCATTGAAGGTAAGGAATATGTGGTGCAGGATGGAGACATCATGCATTTCCGCTTTAATGTTTAATTCCTTTCGAAACATCGAAATATCGAAAAAATGGAACTACTCTATATAACATGGAATCCCAATGAGGGCTTTGGACCCTTTCGCTGGTATGGACTCTGCTGGCTGATAGGGTTTGCTTTGGCATACTTCATTGTTAAGCGCCTCTATAAAGAACAGAAAATCAAGGACGAGTTGTTCGATCCTCTCTTTTTCTATTGTTTCATTGGTATTCTGGTAGGTGCCCGTCTGGGACATTGTATCTTCTATCAGCCCGACTACTTCCTGACTTCCGTAAAAGGATTCATCGAAATGTTCATTCCCATCCGTTTCTTAGCGGATGGTGGATGGAAATATATTGGCTTTCAGGGCTTAGCCTCTCATGGAGGTACCTTAGGCTTAATCATTGCTTTGTATCTCTATGTCAAGAAGACAAAACTGAGCATCTGGCAGGTATTGGACAATATTGCCATTGCTACGGGTTCTATGGCTTGTTGCATTCGCTTGGGCAACCTCATGAACTCAGAGATTATCGGTAAGGTGACGGATGTACCCTGGGCCTTCATCTTCGAAAAAGTGGATATAATGCCTCGCCACCCTGGCCAGCTTTATGAGGCTATTGCCTATGCCATCCTGTTTGGTTTGATGTGGTGGCTACATAAGAAGATGCCACAAAGAATTGGTACAGGCTGGTACTTCGGCTTCTGCCTGACTTATATCTTCACCTTCCGCTTCTTCATCGAATACACCAAAGAGATACAAGAGGCTTTCGAAGCTTCCTTGCCCCTTGATATGGGACAGATACTCTCCATACCCTTTATCGTTGTAGGACTTATCTGCATGTTCAGGAAACAAAAGACCTGACATGCAGATTACTATTTTCAATAACTATGAACCTCAAATACTTATTAACACTCTTCATTCTCCTTCTATCCCTCGGTACTTTTGCAGAAGAACCGAAAGATACGGCTTTTGCCAACCTTTACAAACGCTACCTTCAACTATATTCCGACTCCGATGAAACAGCTTTCTATGAGGCTACGGAAAAAATGAAAGCACACTATCTGGAGCAAAACAACTTTGTATCCTTCTATAAAGTTTGGCTGAACGAGTTGCTATACGATAGCGAAAATGGGAAGAACTATAAAGCCATCAAGAAAGCAGGACTGATGGTAAAGGATATGGATGCAAGGAATGAAAAACACTATGAAATCGTATATGCTGCACTTGGTAATATCTACGACGCACGAGGTAACTACCGCATGGCGATGAAATACTATAACGATGCTCTGAATGCCTGTTCTCCCAAGGACTCTAGTTCGCTATTAGGCATCTATTCACGCATCGCCTCATTGCAAGCTCATCGTGAATCCAAGAAAGCTTGGGAGATGAATGAGAAAATGGGGAAGATGGCTGTTAAATACCCTAGGTATTATAAGGTATATATCGTCCTGAAAAGTGAGATAGCCTTCTACTTAAAGGACAAAAAGAAATTTGATGAAGCTTACGCCCAATACTTGCAAATCCGTAAAGACCATCCCAATCTTGACGAATATGGAAAGGACATGATGAAGATGGTATATGCCGTTTTTCATGGCGACTACGAAACAGCCTTGGAGATACTCAGTCATGAGTCGATGGATTTCGACCCATTGGATCGTTGTGATATGCGCATACAGGTTTACGAGATGATGGGTAATCAACAGAAAGCCTTGGAAGAGGTGTCTTACAGGCGTGATCTGCGTGACTCCCTAAACAGCGATATGCTCTTCGAGAGTATCAACGAGATTAATGCTGAAATGGGTCTTAACATGATAGAGGAAGAAGCTCATAAGAACCAAAAAAAAGCTACCAAGCGGCAAAACCTGCTGTTGATAGTTGCCCTATTGTTTCTGATTGCAGTCTTAGGACTGGTAATATCTCGAAACATCATGCGCAGACGCCATCAGAAAGAACTGATGAAGCAGAACAAGGAGTTGGAGATTGCCTTGTCGAGGGCAGAGGAGTCGGATCGGATGAAAGATTCCTTTATCGAACACGTCAGCCATGAGATACGCACGCCCCTGAACATCATTACAGGCTATGCCCAGATTATCACCAACCCAGAATACGAGTTGGACGACGAAGAGCGTAATCGTATGCTTAACGACATCAATAAAAACACGTCAAAGATTACCTATATCGTCAATGAGCTACTGGAAATTGCTGAGGACGACAGTAAACAGCATTATCCGAAGAACGACCTGATAGCTGTGAACGAATTCTGTCGCAAGATAATGGACTATGCGGAACGAATCAATTCCGGACGATTGAAGATGCTGTTCAATAGCGAGCTGACTGATGACTTTTCCTTCTATAGCAATCGTCATGTGTTAGAAAAGGTCATAGAACAAATGCTTAATAACGCCATCAAGTTTACACATACCGGTTTTGTAGAACTGAAAGTCCATGAGTCACCCGATCATGGTGTTGTACGCTTTATCGTTACAGACTCTGGTATTGGCATTGCAGAAGAGAACCAGGAACACGTGTTCGACCGTTTCTTCAAAGAAGATCCCTTCAAGCAAGGTTTTGGACTGGGTCTTACCATGTGTCGCAAAATGGCTATCCTACTGGGTGGAAGCCTGTTTCTCGATAAAGAATATAAGGCAGGAGCCCGCTTTATCCTCACCTTACCAAAGGTCAACGACCAGACACTATCTTCTTAATTTCGTTGAGTTTGTTGAGCGCTTCCAATGGTGTCAGGTTGTTGACATCAAGACCCAGTATCTCGTCGCGAACCTGACAGAGTACAGGGTCATCCAGTTGGAAGAAAGAGAGTTGCATTCCCTCGCGGCTCTGGGCAATCTCTGTGGTAGGCTTGCCGACTGTCCCAACAGAAGCATTGTCAGCCTCCAGTTGTTTCAAAATGACATTCGCACGTTTGACAATGCTCTTGGGCATACCTGAAATCTCTGCCACATGGATACCAAACGAGTGCTCACTCCCACCCTTTTCCAGTTTACGCAGGAAGATAACCTTGCCTTCCACCTCTTTGACGGAGACGTTGTAGTTCTTGATGCGCTTGAAGTTCTTCTCCATCTCGTTCAGTTCATGGTAGTGAGTGGCAAAGAGCGTACGAGCCTGAGCCTTGGGATGTTCGTGCAGATACTCTACGATAGCCCAGGCAATACTGATACCGTCATAAGTGCTAGTACCTCGTCCCAACTCGTCGAAGAGCACCAGTGAACGGGGAGTCACGTTATTCAATATGTTAGAAGCCTCTGTCATCTCTACCATAAAGGTTGACTCTCCTAATGAAATATTATCCGAGGCACCCACACGAGTGAATATCTTGTCCACTAGACCGATTCTCGCGCTTTCTGCAGGTACAAAGCTACCTATCTGGGCTAACAGCACTATCAATGCTGTCTGACGCAGCAGAGCCGATTTACCAGCCATATTGGGACCCGTGATAATGATGATTTGCTGATGTTCCGAGTCGAGATAGATATCGTTGGGCACATAAAGTTCGCCCAGGGGTAATTGCGTTTCTATCACAGGATGGCGACCCTGTTTGATGTCAATGATATTGGAAGTGTCGATAACAGGACGCACATAATGATTTTCCTCCGCAGTCTTTGCAGCTGATAGCAGACAGTCTATATGGGCTATCATGTTGGCATTCTGCTGTATCTGCGAGATGTATTCCTGAGCAGCCATTACGAGTTCGTTGAACAACTGCTGTTCAAGTGACAGGATTTTATCCTCTGCACCCAGTATTTTCTCTTCGTATTCCTTCAGTTCCTGTGTAATATAGCGCTCTGCCTGGGCCAGCGTTTGCTTACGCACCCATTCCTGGGGAACTTTATCCTTATAGGTATTGCGCACCTCCAGGTAGTAGCCGAACACATTGTTATAACCTATCTTCAACGAAGCGATACCCGTTTCCTGAGCTTCACGCTCTTGTATCTGTAACAGGTAGTCCTTGCCACTATAGGCTATCTGGCGCAATTCGTCGAGTTCGCTATTCACCCCGTCACGAATGACGCCCCCCTTGGCAACCAACTGTGGTGGGTCGTTCTTTATCTCATTGTTGATACGGTCTCGGAGTATCTCGCAGAGGTTCAGTCGCTCCCCTACCCGCTTCAGGTTCTCGTTGGTAGCCTGAAGACAAACGTTCTTAATGGGTTCAATGGCTTGAAGGGCTATTTTCAGTTGTACCATCTCGCGAGGTGAAACCCTGCCAACAGCCACCTTGGAAACGATACGTTCCAAGTCTCCGATATGGTGCAGCTGTTCGTCAATGCACGTACGGAATGCAGGCTCACGGAAGAAGTAATCCACGATATCCAGACGCTGGTTGATGGGTTTTTCGTCCTTCAAGGGGAATACCACCCAGCGACGCAACAATCGACTGCCCATTGGCGATACCGTACGATCTATGATGTCAAGCAGCGACTTGCCGTCTTCCTGCATAGTGCCTATCAGTTCCAGAGAACGGACTGTAAACTTGTCCAGGCGTACATAGCGCTCCTCTTCTATTCGTGAGAGTGTTGTGATATGTCCTATCTGGGTATGAAGTGTCTGGTCAAGGTATTGCAGGATGGAACCAGCAGCTATCACGCCATTCTTCAAGTGATCAACACCAAAACCTTTCAGCGACTTGACATTGAAGTGTTTGTATAGCTTCTGGTGAGCAGTCTGCTCTGTAAACACCCAGTCGTCCATCTCATAGGTACAAAGGCGTGTTCCAAAATAGCGTTCAAAGTCGTGACGACGCTCGCGATTGTACAGCACCTCCTTGGGTTGGAAGTTGCCCAACAGCTTCTCAACATAGTCGTAAGTGCCCTCGCCTGTCAGGAACTCACCCGTCGAGATATCGAGAAAGGCAACACCACAGGCTGCTTTGCCAAAGTGTACAGAAGCCAGAAAGTTGTTCTCCTTGTAGTTCAGCACCGTATCGCTCATGGCTACACCTGGCGTCACCAGTTCCGTAATGCCACGCTTTACCAGCTTTTTCGTCAGCTTAGGGTCTTCCAGCTGGTCACAGATAGCCACTCGCTTGCCAGCCCTGATGAGTTTAGGCAGATAGGTGTCCAAGGCGTGATGAGGGAACCCAGCCATCTCGTCGCCCTTAGCCCCTGCCCCATTGTTACGATGGGTCAGCGTGATGCCTAAGATGCGCGAGGCTGTGATGGCGTCTTCGCAATAGGTCTCATAGAAGTCGCCACAACGAAACAGCAACAAGGCCTCAGGGTATTTCGCCTTGAAGTCGAAAAACTGTTTCATCATAGGGGTCAATTCCTTACCTTCTTTCTTCGCCATAACAGTTGCAAAGGTACGAAATATTTAAGAATTAAGTATTAAGAATTAAGAATTATTTGTATCTTTGCAATTAAATGGATAAAAAAGACAACAATCACAAACAATGGGCAGGTGAGAAGAAACCCTCTATGAAGCGACGTTGTGAGACAAACAACTACACGGAACGAGGCATCTATCTTATCACAATAGCAACAGAAGGGCGCAAAACCCTGTTAGGCACCTTGGCAGGAAAAGCTGATGTGACAGAAGGACCCGACAAGCCCCATGTGGTGCTATCTCCATTGGGTGAAAAGGTAAAGGAATGCTGGCTTTCCATTCAGCAATATCACCCCCAGATAGAATCCATGAAGCTCTGCATCATGCCAGACCATATTCATGGCATCCTCTTTGTACATGAAAAGATAGAGAAACACCTGGGGCATATAATATGGGGCTTTAAAACTGGGACTAGAAAGGCTGCAAGGGAGTTAGGGTTATTACCTACTGCGCAGTTAGCGCAGCCTACGGAACTAAACTCCGTTCAGTACGCTGCGCTAACTGCGCAGTCAAATCCCTCCCGCCATACAGCAACAGGAAGAGCCCACGGCACCCTCTGGGAATCTGGCTACAACGACCGCATCCTTCTCAAGAAAGACCAGTTACAACATTGGATTGCCTATCTCGAAGACAACCCCCGTCGCCTCTTGTTGAAACGTCAGCATCCAGAATACTTCACCCTGCTCTCCCCTATCCCAGTTCTCGATACAACGATGCCAGCTATGGGCAACCGTTTTCTCTTAGATCATCCACAAAAACTACAGGTACAATGATCTCGTCACCTCTACCCTTGGGAGATAGAGCAGCAAAAACAACACTTCCTACAAGCAGGGCAACAAGGGGCTATCATTGTATCTCCCTGCATCAGTCCTGGCGAACGTGAAATTGCCACAGCCTGTATGGAGGCCGACATACCACTTATCGTCCTTTTGTTGAAGGGGTTCCCTGATTATTTCAAGCCTCAGCCTCGCTATCTAAAGGCTTGTGCAGAAGGGCGCCTTTTATTAATGAGTCCTTTCCAATGGCAGAACGAGAAGATTACCAACATGCGACAACGTTGTCTCTTCCTGAATGAACTGGCAAAACGAATTTGTCAAACATAGAAAGAAGGGACAGAACTTCTGCCCCTTCACATCTTATCAAGTACATCTGAGACTAAGCCTCAGTACTCTGCTATTTACTTATTGATAACCTTCTTACCATTCTTGATAACGAGGCCCTTGTAGCTCTTTTCAACCTGCTGGCCTGCGAGGTTGTAAACAGGAGCATTCACGTCGGTGTTAGCCTTGATGGTTGAGATGTTTGATGGAATAAATTCTTCTATCTTAATTGGCTGGAACTGAACATCTGTTTTATATACACTTATAACACCTGTGATATCATAAGACTTTTCTGCTTCAGGAGCGGCAATTTCAAGACCAAACTGGTTATAACCTTTAACATCTACACCACCCTTTGAGATTGTGAAGTTCTTACCATCAGGAGCTGTATAGGTGACGCCCTTAAGAACTACCACCTGATTCATATTTGTTGCTACCACGTCAGCGATTGCAACTTCAGGATAAGTAACCTCTACTGGAGCATCTTCTGTTACAGCAAGTACTGCATCAGGTACTGCCTCAAACAAGTTGTTATAGATACTTACCTTACCTGTCCAATTGGCAGCGATCTTCTTTCCAATAGCTAAATTAGCCAGTTTCGAAGTACTGCTATCATAGATAAGACTTGAACCTGTTGCGTCCTTGATATAAGCGTATCTGCCATTTAAATAAACTACCTGAGCCTCACCTGTGAACGTAAATGCAGTATTATTTGCTAAAGCATTCAGAGCCTCAATATTAGCAGCAGTAGGTACGTCTGGATCGTTTCCATTGATTTCTATACCATGAATTCGTGAGTTACCTCCAACAGTAAAGACAACTTCATCTGCTTCACCTTTCCATAGAGAACCAGTTAGCGTACCTGTTGATGGGGTAAGTTTTAAACTACCACCATCATTAAAAAATATTTGCTTAATTCCTTTACCTTTAATCGTCAAGGTGCCAGAATACATACGAAGGCGTGGGTCACTATGCCAAATACGATTGGCAGCTGACGCGCCTTCATTGGCTGCAGAAACCGTTACTGTAAAACCTTCAACAGCTGTTGAAGTTGTAGCTTCAGTGAAATCACCATCATGACTCTCATCACTAGACGTTCCTTTCAACGTAGGGAACAACGTTGCATAATTGGCATCAAAGTCGAAATAGACTCCAGCTGCAAAGGCGTTTCCAACAAACATAGCCAACAAGGCTACGAATGAATAGCGTAAAAATTTGTTCATAAGCGTTTTTAATTTTAAGTTAATATATAAGTTATAGTGTGCAAAGGTAACAACTTTAGGGGAAATAGAAAAATTTTCAATTACTTTTTTACTTATTCATATACTTTTTTCCATTCATGATGACGATACCCTTGTAGGTTTTATCTACTACCTGTCCTGCAAGGTTGTGCATCACTCCGTCCTTTGTGGAGCGTTCAGCCTGGATGGTAATAATGGCTGTTGGACTTTGGTAGTTATCATAACTGAAGGCTACGTCTTTCATGGAACCCCAGATGTATTCCTCCAAACCAGGATAGTCAATAAAAGGATTGCGATTGTTCTGAATGGTATAAACAGCATTGTTGCGAGGGGTTTCCTTTGCAATGGGATTATCGACAGGGTCGTTTTTCGACCACTTCATCAGCATTTCCAATTGCCAGGCTGTCAGACCTGGATATTTGCTACCATCAATAGTAATACTAGCATTTCCTTGATTTACCCAATCAGGAAGTTTCTCCTCATAACAGGTTACCATATAAAAATAAGTACGAGCAAAGTCTCCTTTATAGATATCATTAGGTTCAAAAACAGTACCTGTATAGCCAGAATATGTACATGTTCCTATCTTGCTAAAATTATTGGCAGAATTCTTACTACCGCCATTGGTTTCACCAAATGGCAAATCACCACGATTCTCATTCACCTTACCATCTGTTGGATATAAATGAAATAAATCTGCGTACATTGGCATTACCTTTCCTCCAAACCAACTTTTTGGGAAAGAGTGCTCTCGATTGTACGCTTTTCCTTCTGTATTATGACTTCCTGTATCCTGGTCTGTGACAAAAGTAAAATTTGTGATGTTAGAATACATATCCCAAACCTTCCCGTCAGAACGGACATCTGTTGTTTGGAAGTCTGTCCACAGCATTTTATAAACATTGTCGGCACTACCCCGCTCCGTTCGATTATAAATAATTCCGCACAACGCCGTTTTCAGTTCCGCTCCCTTTTTGCCGTCAGCAGCCTGATAGTAGGTACCTGAATCGTTGGGACCTTGGGCGAAAATAGGGGATGAGATGGCGAGTAAAGCCAATGTGAAAATAGAGGTGTAGAGGTGTTTCATAAGCTATGGTGTTTTAAGATTGTTATTGATAGTTCTTTATCTGATTGCAAAATTACAAAAAAAAACGATACGTGGTTCTAAAGTGCAGCATTTTATTTTTGATAATTTATTGTTGCTTATTTGTTTTGTAAATAAATGTGGTCTGATTTTAACACTTTAAAAATGTATATTCTAGGATTTCTCCTAGCGAACACTAAGCCGTTTTTAGTTTTCGCAAAGAGAATTTTGCAACCCTACGGAGAAAAATTTATTCCCTCCGTAGGGAATTTTTTTTTCATAGGGAGAAAAAAATATCTTTATCGCTATAAAAACATAGGTTTTGAAGGGTTGAAAAAGGGGTTTGGAGAAGGCACAAAAATAGAAAATACTAATAATCAAGCAGTTATAAAACGCTCATTTTTGGCGAATTTAGCATCAAAGTTGGAGTTGGTGACTTTCAAGCGAAACCTGAGCGACATTTTGTTTAGATATTTCGTTATTATCGTAATAGGTGTGTTCTACTTTCTACATGTTTTTTAACCTTGATATTTTGAGGTTATCAGGATTTTCTGTATCTTTGCAAAGAATTTGCAATTCTTCCAAAGAGAAACAACAAAAAATAAAACGATATGGAATACAATTTTAGAGACATTGAACAGAAATGGCAGAAGCGATGGGTGGAGATGCAGACTTATCGCGTAACCGAGGACGAGACAAAGAAGAAGTTCTACGTACTGAACATGTTCCCCTACCCCAGTGGTGCCGGACTTCACGTAGGTCACCCTCTAGGCTACATCGCCTCAGACATCTATGCCCGCTTTAAGCGTCAGCAGGGCTATAACGTGCTGAATCCCATGGGTTATGACGCCTACGGACTGCCTGCTGAGCAGTATGCTATTCAGACGGGTCAGCATCCTGAGAAGACAACTTTCGAGAACATCAATCGCTATCGCTCGCAACTGGACAAGATAGGATTCTCGTTCGACTGGGAGCGCGAGGTTCGCACCTGTGACCCCATTTACTATAAGTGGACACAATGGGCCTTCCAGCGTATGTTCAAGAGCTATTTCAGCCTTTCGTCGCAGAAGGCTCAGCCTACCATCAAGCTGATTGAGCACTTCGAGCTGATGGGTACTGAGGACTGTCACGCCCTGGGTACTGAGGAGCTGCACTTCACAGCTTCCGACTGGGCTGGTTTCTCAGAGAAGAAGAAGCAGGAGGTGCTGATGAACTATCGTATTGCCTACCTGGCTGATACAATGGTGAACTGGTGTCCGAAACTGGGTACAGTATTGGCTAACGACGAGGTGGTAGATGGCGTCTCTGTTCGTGGTGGTTATCCTGTGGTGCAGAAGAAGATGCGCCAGTGGTGTCTGCGCGTTTCTGCATATGCTCAGCGCCTGTTGGACGGTCTTGAAGAGATAGACTGGACTGACTCGCTGAAGGAGACTCAGCGCAACTGGATTGGTCGCTCTGAGGGTACTGAGGTAGAGTTCAAGGTGGCTGACTCAGACAAGCACTTCACCATCTTCACCACACGTGCCGATACGATGTTTGGTGTCACCTTCATGGTACTGGCTCCTGAGAGCGACCTTGTAGCCGAGTTGACTACTCCTGACCAGAAGGAAGAAGTAGAGAAATATCTGGACTATGTGAAGAAGCGCACAGAGCGCGACCGTCAGATGGATCACAAGGTAACTGGCGTATTCTCAGGAAGTTACGCCATCAATCCGTTTACTGAAGAGAAGATACCCATCTGGATAGCCGAATATGTATTGGCTGGCTATGGTACTGGTGCCATCATGGCTGTTCCTGCCCACGACAGTCGTGACTATGCCTTTGCCAAGCACTTCAACCTGCCCATCATCCCTGTGATTGAAGGTGCTGATGTCAGCGAAGAGAGCTTTGATGCCAAAGATGGTATCATGTGCAACTCGGCTTCTGATAAGTTCAGCCTCAACGGACTGACTGTCAAGGAAGCTATTGCTGCTACCAAGAAGTTCGTCACAGAGCAAGGGTTGGGTAGGGTAAAGGTGAACTATCGCCTTCGCGACGCCATCTTCTCCCGTCAGCGTTACTGGGGCGAGCCGTTCCCCGTCTATTACAAGGACGATATGCCCTATATGATTCCCAAGGAGTGTCTGCCTCTGGAACTACCTGAGATTGACAAGTATCAGCCTACAGAAACAGGTGAGCCTCCATTGGGACGCGCCAAGATGTGGGCCTGGGACACCAAGTTCGACAAGATTGTCTCGAAGGACGAGATTGACAACAAGAGTGTCTTCCCCTTGGAGTTGAACACCATGCCTGGATTCGCTGGAAGTTCAGCTTACTATCTGCGCTATATGGATCCCAAGAACGAGAAGGCCTTGGTAAGTCGTGATGCTGACGAATACTGGCGCAATGTGGACCTCTATGTTGGTGGTACTGAGCACGCTACAGGTCACTTGATTTACGCTCGCTTCTGGAACAAGTTCCTCTATGACTCAGGCTACAGCTGCGAGGACGAGCCCTTCAAGAAGCTTGTCAACCAAGGTATGATTCAGGGCCGCTCCAACTTTGTCTATCGTATTGAGGACGAGGGTCAGGACAAGGGTAAGTTCGTCAGCTTCGGACTGAAAGACAAATATACCACCACACCTATCCACGTGGATGTCAACATTGTCAGCGCTGACGTTTTGGACATTGATGCCTTCAAGGCTTGGCGTCCAGAGTACCAGAACGCTGAGTTCATCCTCGAAAACGGCAAGTACATCTGCGGATGGGCTATCGAGAAGATGTCGAAGTCAATGTTCAATGTGGTCAATCCGGATATGATTGTCGAGAAGTATGGTGCTGACACCCTGCGTCTCTACGAGATGTTCCTGGGTCCTGTAGAACAAAGCAAGCCTTGGGACACCAATGGTATTGACGGATGCCACCGCTTCCTGAAGAAGTTCTGGGCACTGTTCTATGGCAACACCCGTGAGAATCCGGAAGGAAACCTGCTTATCGACTACAACCCACCCACGAAGGAGGCCCTGAAGAGTGTCCACAAGCTCATCAAGAAGGTGACTCAGGACATTGAGGTATTCTCTTACAACACCTCTATCTCTGCCTTCATGATTTGCGTCAACGAACTGGCTCAGCAGAAGTGCAAGAGCCGCGAGGTTCTTCGTACACTGGTTATTCTCATTGCTCCGTTTGCTCCCCATATCGCAGAAGAACTCTGGGAGGCACTCGACGAGCACGGTAGTGTATGCGACGCCAAGTGGCCTGAATGGAACGAGGAATACCTGGTAGAAAACAGCGTGAAGCTGGGTGTTGCCTTCAATGGTAAGACACGCTTCGATATGGAGTTTCCTGCCGATGCTGACAACGAAACCATCCAGAAGACGGTATTGGCTGACGAGCGCTCCGCAAAGTATATCGAAGGAGACGTTCTCAAGGTTATCATAGTGCCAAAACGTATGGTAAACATTGTTTTTAAGAAATGACTGTAAATCATAAAATCATATGGAACGAGGTCAAGGACTATTTGTTTATAGCCCTTGGCCTTTTTATGTACACGATAGCCTTTACCGTGTTCCTGATGCCTTACCAGATTGTGGCAGGAGGTGTGACCGGTCTTTCAGCCATCATCTATTATGCTACTGGATTCCATTTGGAGAACACCTATATCATCATCAATGGCGTGTTGCTGGTGGTAGCATTGAAGATACTAGGCATCAAGTTCCTGATGAAAACCATCTTTGCTATCTTCACCCTGTATTTCATGCTGAAGTTTGCTCAGGACATAATTCCAAAACAGGAAAACGGACTGCCATTCAAACTAATGGGCGAGGGTCAGGACTTCATGTCGATGATTATAGGATGTGTGATTACGGGTATAGCGCTGGCTACTGTGTTCATGAACAATGGTTCAACAGGTGGTACGGATGTCATTGCTGCTTCTGTCAACAAGTTCCATCCCAATGTCTCATTAGGTAATGTGCTGATTGCTGCTGACTTCTGTATCATTGGTTCCTGTATGTTCTTCCCACAGTTTGGTTCCTATACAGAACGAGCCCATAAGGTCATGTTCGGCTTCTGTGTAATGGCTATGGAGAACTATACGCTTGACTACGTGATGAATGCACGCAGACAGTCGGTACAGTTCTTTATCTTCTCACAGAAATGGCAGGAGATAGCCAATGCCATTGGTACGAAGATGAATCATGGTGTAACCATTCTCGACGGACACGGATGGTACACAGGAAAGCAGATTAAAGTGCTCTGCATCCTAGCCAAGAAGAATGAGAGTATCAACATGTTCCGTCTTATCAAGATGATAGATCCCAACGCCTTTGTATCGCAGTCGAGCGTCATTGGTGTCTATGGCGAAGGCTTCGACGAGATGAAGGTGAAGATAAAGGATAATGTGAAAAATTAAAAGTGGGAAATGAAAATAGTATTTGCAACAAATAACGAGCATAAACTCTCTGAGATTCGTGCTATCCTAGGCCCTAAGTTCGAGGTGGTTTCACTGGCTGATATAGGTTGTCATGAAGATATTCCTGAAACAGGTGCCACACTCGAGGAAAATGCGCTGATGAAGGCCGAATACATCTATGATAAATATCATCTGAGCTGCTTTGCCGATGATACAGGCTTAGAGGTAGAAGCACTCAATGGCGCACCAGGGGTGTATTCTGCCCGCTATGCTTCTCTAGAGTCTGTTGCTACTGAGTCGCAACAGACATTAAGCCACGATTCTGAGGCCAATATGGCCAGATTATTGCGTGAATTAGAAAATAATAACAATCGAAAGGCACGATTTCGCACCGTTATTGCGTTAATACAGAAGAAAGACGTTTGTCCCTGTGGATGCACCAGCATCAAACTGATACATAAGTTTGAAGGCATTGTCAACGGAGAGATTATCCGTGAGAAAAGGGGAGGGGAGGGCTTCGGCTACGATCCCATTTTCCAACCTGAAGGCTATACCGAAACATTTGCCGAACTGGGAGCCGACATCAAGAACAAAATCAGTCACAGGGCGCGAGCAGTAGCGAAACTCGCAGAGTTTTTGCGGGCTACGCCCTAGTGAATAGTGAATAGTGAACAATGAATAAAAGAAATATAATACATACAAAGAATTCTATTAGGTGGATGGTATTCGCAATACTATTCACTCTTCACTGTTCACTATTCACTAGCCCTGCAAGGGCGCAAATTGGTACTTGGCGAAACTATCTGGCTTATTATGACATCCAGCAGATACAGGAAGCAGGAAATGATATCTTCGTATTAGCCTCTAACGGTCTCTATCAGTATAACAAACAAGATCAGAGTATTCGTACCTACGATAAAACCAATGGACTCAGCGATACCTATATCACCCATATCCGTTGGTGTCAGCAGGCTAAGCGCCTCATAGCTGTCTATCAGAACTCCAACATCGACATTATTGATAACAATGGAAATATCATTAATATCAGCAGTCTATACAATAAAAGCGTTATAGGTGACAAGACTGTCAACAGCATCCGTATCGATGGCGTCTATGCTTACCTCATGTGTGGCTTTGGCATTGTCAAGGTAGATATGAAACAAGCCTTAATAGCCTATACCTATACCCCCACAAATCCTGAATATCCAGTTGCTATTCCTGACGAGGAAAATGATGGTTACGAAAAATACATAGAACTGGTTAAAACCCTGAAACCTGGAGGTCCGAAATATAACTATTTTCGAAGAATGAAGTTCGAGAATAATAAGTTATATACGGTTGGTGGAGGATTCTATCAGTTTGCCAACTTCTATAGACCAGGTACTGTTCAGGTGTTGGACAGCAACAAAGAATGGACTATATTCCAAGACGATTTCAAACCAGCTTTTGCCGAACATTATTATGATGTTACCTCTATAGCCATAGATCCACTGAATGAAAATCATGTGATGGTGGCTTCCTGTTCAGGACTCTACGAATTTAATAGTGGTTCATTCGTCAAGAACTATACCTATGGAAATACGGATTACTTTCAATCAGCTGTACCTGATGGTAATCCAGAATATGTCCGTACCGATGGTGTTATCTATGACAGGCAAGGCAATCTTTATTGTTTAAATAGTGGTTCTGAAACCGCTATTATCAAACGAAGTAGTGATGGAAAATGGAGTGGTTTTATGGATAAAGTACTGATTGATAAACCAAATCATTCCATGCGAGTCATGACGAGTTCTATCTTCGATAGTCGTGACTTATTATGGTTTTCCAATGCCCATTCTGACAATCCTTATGTTTTCTGTTATGATGTCAATAATAATGTTGTAGTAAAATATAACAAATTCGTCAATCAGGATGGTACCAATATCTCAAATCATTCAAGTGAATGTGTTTGTGAAGATAAAGAAGGAAATATTTGGATAGGAACTGACGTAGGACCTGTATATTTAGATAAAGAAAGGATAGAAGACAGTTCGCTCGGCGTCATACAATATAAAGTTCCACGTAATGACGGTACTGACTATGCTGACTATTTATTGGCTAACATCAGTATCAGCTGTATGGCTATTGATGGAGCTGGACGTAAATGGTTTGGAACTAGCAATAATGGTGTCTATCTGATAAGTGCAGACAATAACACTCAAATACATCACTTCACTACTGAGAACAGTAAAATTCTGAGTAATAGCATAGAATCTATTGCTATCAATCCAACAACAGGCGAAGTATTCTTTGGTACTGATAGAGGACTTTGTTCATTTATCAGTGATGCTACAGAGCCTTCGAACGAAATGACAGAGGATAGCGTCTGGGCTTATCCTAATCCTGTTAATCCAGACTATACGGGTCCTATTACCATTACAGGACTTACTTATAATGCTGATGTGAAGATAGTCTCTGCCAATGGATTATTGATCAATGAAGGACGCAGCAATGGAGGATCATTCACGTGGGATGGTTGCGATAAGAAGGGAAATCGTGTAGCTTCTGGCATCTATATGGTAGTAACAGCCAAAAGTGATGGTAGTAAAGGTACAGTATGTAAAATAGCTATTGTAAGATGAATAAACCCTGTTTGACTATCATCCTATCCATTTTTTGTGTTCTTTCCATAGAAGCACAAGATAATGATTTTGAAACTATCAGTCAGATAGGATTGAAAGTCGTTGACATCACTACTTCTAATAATGAAGAACCCACTTGTGATTTCATAGATTCTCCTGAAGGTTGTATGGGAAGTACATCTACCAATGCTACCAAGGTACCATGTAGAATTAAAATCATCGAATCAGGAAATACAATCTATGATAGTGGTGACTATGAGAAAAATGTCAGTGGAGCTACTATTAAAATCAATGGTAACACATCTGCATATTATGCAGTAGGCTTAAACTACCCTTATAAAATTAAGCTACAGAAAAAGGCTGATTTATTGTCTCGTAATGATAACCGTTATGAAGATAAAGATTGGAGACTTATTAAAGATGCGCTATCACTCAATACTATTATAGGATTGAAATTAAGTGAATGGATGCAGTTCTCATGGACTCCTCAATATATACCTTGCAATGTTTTTATTAATGGTGATTATAGAGGTTGTTACTTACTCGTAGAATCTGTTAAGAGAAATAGTGATTGCAGAATAAACGTCAATAAGAATACTGGTTATATCATAGAACGAGACCCTTATTGGTGGAACGAAAATAAGTATTTCACTTCTAATTATTTTGAACCTAATAAAGGTTATCGTTGGACTTGGAAATATCCAGATGAGGAAGATGTCACAGTAGAGGAGGAAGCATATATCACACAATATCTTAATGAAACAGAACAAAGTATCACGACTGGTACTTATGAACAGTTCATTAATATAACTTCTTTCGCACGCTGGGTATTAGCTCATGATATTTTAGGATCTTTTGATTCCGGAGGTACTAACCTATATATTTCCAAATATGATAACACCAATGAAAGTCTCTTAGAAATGCCTTGTATTTGGGACTTTGACTCTAGCTATAGAATGACTCCAGGTACATTCTCCAGAATACATACAGCTAACTATGACTTTTATTTTAATCATCTATTCAATAGTGATAATAAGTCTTTTACAAAAGAATATAAGAAACTTTGGAATGAACTTAAGCCCACGTTATTGTCAAAAATGATTGACTTTATTGATAATTATATATCCTCACCAGAAGGAATAGCTATTAATACATCAAGAATCCATCATTTTAAGAGATGGGATTACGGTATTACAACTATTGATATCGCTGATGATGCCATAGAGGCAAAAAATTGGTTCAATACCCATCTTGAATTATTAGATAATAACATCAATAATATTAATGAAAGAACAGCTATTAAACATATCATCTACAACAATACTTATTATAAAAGCATATATTCATTATCAGGACAAAGGATAGGTAATCTCAAAAAGAATATCTATATCATAAATGGTAAAAAATATTTAGCAAAATAAATAAGATTATCATTTATACTTCATTCTACTATAGTCTGATGATGATGGTATGAAGCGTCTATTATGCTACGTTGTTTATCGTTATAGTTGAAATCTATACCTGCTAAACTGAACAACAGATAAGGAACATCATCTATACACAAAGAACTATTAGAAGCATTGCAGATAGAACGATAGTGGTCTGGATGAGTTGTTTGATACCTTTGGCTACACCAAATCATAAATGGTACCTGATAAACATTCTTCAATGTCGTAGAATCCTTATTTGAACCAAAACTACGACCAAAATAATGATGATCGTCATCATATATCTGTTCACCATGATCTGACAAATAGATAATAACAGCGTCTAAATCACGAAATTGATTGATGATGTCGCTCACTACCTTGTCATTATAAAAAGTGGCATTATCATATTCTGCAATTTTCAAACGTTGTGATTCATCCAAATCCTTGCGATGAATATCCTCTGCAGTAAATATAGAATAGTTCTTAGGGTAACGTTGACTTGCATCAAAATGCTGACCCATCAAATGAATGATATTAAGAGAATGATTGTTCTTAATAAAATGATGCTTATATTTATTGATAAAATCTCCATCATAGGGCATCGTTTCATCATTCCGATAAGTAAAACAACTATTATTGATATGCTGAGGATTTAAAAAGAATACGCAACTATAATCTAATTCACCACTTGATGAACGAGTATATTGATTATCGAAATAAGCCACTTCATAGCCAGCTTTTCTAAAAACAAAAGGCATTAAAATACATCTTAACTGCTTATCATTTTTACCACAACTTTGAAGTGTAAAAAGATAACGCATAGCAAACGCAGTACCATTGGTTGGTGTCATAGCCTGATTGAACACTATCAGGCGTCCTGATTGCTGTTCTTTCTTTAATTGCTGTGAAGTTGGTAAATAATAACCATACAAGCTGGAATGGTATTTATTAAATGACTCTCCTATAATCAATACAATAGTAGGGGATTGACTCGCATTTGGAAATTGTGTAATCTGTATCTTGTCAAACATATCCTCTATAGTGTCTAAATCTTGACGATTATCTCTTACAAAACGTAGTGACACCAGTAATTCATTAACCGTATTATTACCGATAGGAAAGGGTAGGGGATAGTAATCTATTGAAAAACCTATCAGAATTAATCCTATAACAAAAATATAAGTCTTTATAGATTTATACCTAATAGTCTGTTTGGAATATAATAATCGAAAAAATAAAATATAGAAAATGAGCAATAGCAGTATGATAAATACTGACTTAAAGGTACATAAATAAATATTGATAAACTCAGATATTTCCTGACTTGAAGTCTGTAGAATAAGAGTTAATATGGCAGGATTGAAACGAGAATCAAAGACAAAATAAGTAAATGTTTCTATCGAAAATAATGTATATAATAAACTAAAGGCCAAAAGCCGTACTATTCTCCATTTATAAGTCAATAAGAATAATAAGAGTGAATAAGATAAAGACTGGATAAATGCCCCAAAGAACAAAACTTTTGCAAAATGATGTGGTTCGTAGCTTGCAGGAATACTAAGTAGCAATGTACACAATAAAACAAATAGTATATCGCTTTTATGAATCCATTTTAAGCTACTAACCACCATAGTTTCGTTCATCACCTTTAACTCAGTTCCAGCATTCTCTCTATGGGTTTGACGGCATCCTTCGCTATCTCTGGATTCACTTCTACGTTAGGCCATTCGTACTTCAGACAGTTGTATATCTTCAGAAGCGTGTTCATCTTCATATACTGGCACTCGTTACAGCTGCATTCTAGGCCGCTCTCGCTGATTTCAGGAGGCACAGGTATAAATTGCCTGTCTGGACAAGAACGCTGCATCTCGTGCAAAATACCGGCCTCTGTGGCTACGATATACTGCTTGTCATCATGCTCACGAACGTATTTCAACATATCGGCAGTACTTCCCTTGACGTCAGCCAATGCCAATACAGGACCTTTACACTCCAGATGAGCCATGACGACAGCATGGGGATATTGCTTTTTAAGTTCGGCTATCTTTGAAACAGAGAAACGCTCATGAACGTGACAGCCACCATTCCATAGCAACATCTTGCGACCTGTCACCTCATTGATATAGTTACCCAGGTTATAGTCAGGACCGAATATCAACTTGGCATCCTTTGGTAACTGATCGACTACCTTCTTGGCATTGCCACTAGTCACTACCACATCCGTCAATGCCTTCACGGCAGCTGTCGTATTGACATAAGACACTACCTGATAGCCAGGATGTTCCTCCTTGAATTTCTTCAAGTCTTCCGCCTTGCAAGAGTCAGCCAATGAACAACCTGCATTCAAGTCTGGACACAATACTACCTTATCAGGAGAAAGCAGTTTACACGTCTCAGCCATGAAGTGGACACCACACATCACCATCATCCGTGCATCTGTCTCTGCAGCCTTGCGAGCCAATGCCAGCGAGTCGCCAACGAAGTCGGCTATGTCTTGTATGTCACCTATCGTATAATAGTGAGCCAGAATGATGGCATCCTTCTCTTTACATAAACGACGGATTTCTGCCTTCAAGTCAGTACCCTCAGCTACAGGTTCATCAATAAAACCTTTTTCTTTCCACTCCTTTTTCAACATCATATTATTATTTTATTTTTCTTTTCTTTCTTTTAAAAAAGAGAATGAGTAGGATGATAGGACGTTGATAAGTGCAAAACTTTCTCTCTGTTTTCTTGCCAGAATGTTTATCCACCCGTGGTTCATCGTTCCTCACATCTATTGTGAATATTTACCTCTTGATTTTTAGCGTGATAAGTAGTTTATCCACAATTCTCTATTTCGGTGCAAAATTAATAAGTTTATATCTTTTTTGAGCGAAAAATAATGGAAAACTTGTGAATATTGCTGTAATTTATGCTTTTTATCCACTCTTTTAATATTGATGAGTGTAATATGAAAGAATTATCCCAGCGTTATACACAAGTTTTCCACACACTTATCCACAGCCTTTTCTTCTGAAATTTAATTTTTAATTCTTAATGGCTTCACAAATAATCTCTGCCATCTTCTTAGCTCCTTTGCCATTAGGATGGATACCATCGTCAAGCATGGTTTCCTTACCATCGCCAAAGAGGGAATACAGGTCTATAATTTCCAGGTTGTATTCTTTAGCCACCTCTTGCTGAATAGGAATGATGTTATTGGCTATTATGGAATCATTGATATTCCATGATGGCTTTAAAGCAGGAATGGGAGTACAGAGGAATATCTTCGGACCTTTGTTCTTAATAGCCGTCTTCTTGCTCTTCTTACCTTTCTTTTTAGCTGGTTGTACCAGGTCAGGGCGCAAGGTAGTAATCATCTGTTGCAGGTCTTGCTTGAATTCCGCATTATATTGCCAGTTCTCAGGCTTGGAGTCATTGGTACCTAACTTGATGATGACAATATCTGGTTTAAAGGCTACAGCGTCTTTCCAGGCCATTTCGCTCATATAAGGATGGTCACCCTTGTTAAGCATGGTACGACTGCTTACACCAAAGTTCTTCACCCAATAGTTGTCACCCAACAACTTTTGCAACTGGGCAGGATAGCCATTGGCTGGTGCAAAGTCTATACCGTGACCGTCTGTGATACTGTTGCCCACACAAGCTACCTTGATGGCATCCTGCTTAGGTGTCTGACGGTTCTTCAGCCAGTTGCCAAGATCGTTGAGCATCTGGTCATGATACTTGAACCAAGGTCCGAAACCAAACCCGTGGTTACCTGTAGGATAGACATACAGAGTACATTCGTTTCCTGCCTTACGCATGGCTTTATAATATTCCAAGCCATTGGTCACTGGATTTACCAAATCGTCGTCGCTGGCTGTAATAATGATAGCAGGAGGTGTCAGGTGACGACGAACAGCATTATTCGTAGAATATTGCTTGACCAGTTTAGCATCCTTGTGTCCTTCTTCTCCCAGGAAGTTGATGCACGACCACTTGTGAGACTTGGGAACATCCATCGAGATGACAGGATAGAAAAGAATGCTAAAGTCTGGACGCACATCAAAGTCGGATAGGGTAGAGATGACGGACGACAGATGTCCACCTGCAGAGAATCCCATGATGCCTACATCGTGAGGGTTAATGTGCCACTGGGTAGCTGAGTCGCGTACTGTACGAATACCCTTTTCTACGTCTCCTATGGGAATACTGCGATTACCATGGGGCAGGCGGTAGTTGACAACGAAGTAGGAGATACCTTGCTGGTTCATCCAATCATGGGCTTGCGTACCTTCATGGGTGTTTGACAACATGGAATAACCACCTCCAGGAACACCAACAATGGCTCTGCCTGTTGGATTTTCAGCCAAGAAACATACCATATTGGCTTTACCGTCGTCTGTTAGATTGATGGTAAACTGTCTGTCTGTCTGTGCCTGCACAATTGCTGCAAAGAGCAAAAACGCATACGTTACAAACTTTCTTTTCATAGTTTAGTGTATTTATGTTAATAATAAGCTATACTGTTGTTTGCAAAAGTAGCAAGAATTTCTTAACTTTAAAAGCATTTTGGAGAAAAAGTAGTAACTTTGCACAAAAATAGGAAACAGGCAAATGAGAAAGGTACGTACCATAGAGATGCAGCGACTGACCGTAGAGGAATTCCAACAAGCTGAGAAGCTGCCACTGATAGTAGTATTGGACGATGTGCGTTCTATGTATAACGTCGGAAGTGTTTTCCGTACCAGTGACACTTTCCGTGTGGAGGCAGTCTATCTGTGTGGCATCAGTTGTACGCCTCCAGCTACCGAGATTCATAAAACGGCTTTGGGTGCGGAGGATAGTGTAGCATGGCGATACTTCAAGACTGCATTGGAGGCTGTTGACGAACTGAAAAAAGCGGGCTACACGGTGTTTTCAGTCGAGCAGGTGGAACATAGTACCAAACTACAGACATTCGAGCCTCAGCGGGGCCAGAAATACGCCGTAGTGCTTGGAAACGAAGTGAAAGGCGTCCACCAGGAAGTAGTGGACGCCTCGGATGGCTGTTTGGAGATACCCCAGCTGGGTACCAAACACTCTATGAATGTCTCCGTTACCGCCGGCATTATCATCTATAAGTTTGCCGAAGAATTGATCCTTCGATAATTTGTCTTTAGTCCGTCCCGACGGACTGCCAGTTCGCTCACCTCGGACTGAGAGTCCGAAGCCTACGGACTAACTGCAAGTATTAATACCCCAAGTTGCTTCCCCATAACCCAGGGTTATTTTCTAATAAGTACCCCTTATTCATCAATAAGGCTTTCTTATCTGCGCCAGAAAAAAAGTTTTTTCGATTTTACCCTCCCTTCCTCCCTTTTTCGCTCGGAATGCCTTTATTTACTGGTGTTCACGGACGGGAGGGAAAACAAATGTCCCTCCCGTCTCCCTCCCGTCTAGGGTCCCTTGTTTCCAAAATGTGAGGGAGCGAAACCAAAAAAGGGAGGGTAACGGGAGGGACAATCATTCTCCCTCCCGTGCCTCAAACGCCCTGTACATCGGCATTTGAGAGGGGTGACGGGAGGAAGGGAGGGTCGTTACTTTTGGAGAAATTTAATTTCTATTCGGAGTATTTAAAATTCTATTCGGAGTAATTCAAGAAGAAAGATAGCCCCGTAGATCAGGGGACGGTTCTCTGATCTGTTATAAAACATTAAAGGTTTACGAAGTATGCTGACATATTGCAATAATTTTGTACCTTTGGTGCAGCTTAAAACAATAAATATGCCCAGACAAGCGCGCAAGACAAGCGGTACAGGTATCTACCACGTAATGCTGCGTGGTATTAACCGGCAGGACATCTTTGAGGATGATGAGGACTACATGAGGTTTCTGCAAAGCATAGATCAGGGGACTCTCTGATCTGTACTGAGATAACAGTATGGCATCGATAACTTAATGGATGTCCAAAACTTAGAGAAGAATCAACGAAACAAAATCATAAAAGAGTTATGCGACCAAGGAGCAGGATTCAGACAACTGGCCCGAATAACGGAAGAGTAGTAACAGATCAGAGTCCCCTGATCTTTCAAACGTAAAAGTATGTATAGCAAAGATTAGAATAAATAATTATGCTTAGAAAGATAGTGCTTTTATTTTTTATGATATCTCTGTCAGTAGCAGTAAATGCTTATGACATCGTCATTGATGGCATCTACTATATTTTGGACTCAGACAACCAAACAGCTAGCGTCACCTATAAGGAACACAAGAACGGAGCCTACAAAAGCGACTATGAAGGCGATGTCAGCATACCAGAGTCGGTGGTACATCAAGGCGTAAACTATCGTGTAACGGCCATTGGCAGTCATGCTTTCCAAGGGTGCAAAGGACTGACATCCATCAGCGTTCCAACGTCTGTCCGCATGATTGGACACTTTGCATTCATCAGATGCTCCAATCTGAAGTCCGTCATGCTCAGCGAGGGGCTTGACACCATTCGTAGTGGGGCTTTTGCACAATGCGAGGCGTTAGAGTCCATCGTTATCCCCAATACCGTCACCGCTGTCCACGAACATGCATTTGCAGGTTGTGTCAACCTCGTCTCAGCGACAATGGGGGAAGGGGTGACAAGCATCATGAATTCCGTTTTTACAGGTTGTAGCAGTCTGACCGATATCGTGCTACTGGGTAAAATAACCGAGATTGGCGGCATGGCCTTTTACTGTTGCACCAGCCTAAATGCCTTCAATATTCCTGAAAGTGTTGAATATGTAGATTACTCGGCATTTGAAGGGTGTTCCGGGCTTTTATGCATCATAATCCCGCGAAATATCAGGCAAATCGGGCATAATGCATTCAGTCTGTGTTATAATATCAAGAACGTCTATTGCTACTCACCCACCGTTCCTTTATCGTCGGCTGATATCTTCGGTGCCTATCCTGACAAAACATGTCTTGATAGTGCCACGCTCTATGTCCCACAGGATGCCATACCTCAATACATTAGTTATTCGCCATGGGCGTATTTCTTCAGGGTCAAACCCATCGAAGGACAAGAGACTGGTATAGAATTTGTTCACTCTGATCTTGGAGCATCGTCTTGTTTTTTACTGAATGGTCAAAGACTTCCCCATCCCCAAAAGGGCATCAACATCATTAATGGCAAAAAGGTCGTAGTAAATTAAAAAAATAATATATTAATTGCTTCTCGCTCATAGAAAAACGGCGTGTTGCTGTTCATTTAGAAACGGCGTTTCTCTCATCGCGCATCACACCGTGCCTGGCACCGTGTGACCTTTTATTCTTGTACTACGAACACTCTGCTTCAGAACAAAGAATTTAACCCATTTCTGGATGATATTCTTATGATACTTCTTGATGAATTCCTCTGCTGTGTTCGCGCACCCGAGTTAGCATTTGTCGGTATTGCAGATATACAGCTTCGCTCTGCTTCATCAATTGATTGCAAGCAAGTTTGACCTCATCCAAATCTATGGTTTGTTATTCGGTTGCAAATATACGAACTTATATCGATTACACAAAATGTGTTACACAAAATGTGTAATCGATTAAGAAAGTTTAAAGAAACAACTGGGACTGGTACATGTTTCACGCCGTGATTAGCTTGGACTCTAATTGATAATGATAGTCCCTGTAGTGGTGAAATAATCCAAGCCTATATCCTATACAAAGAACCCGAAGCATCTCTCCGTGAGTGCATCGGGTTCTTGGCATATTGGTTCTATTTAATAATGACTTTCCGTCCGTTTTTAATATAGATACCTTTTGAGGGATTCGTCACCTGCATGCCGTTTAGGTTATATGTAGGCTGGTTGTCGGCTTTGCGAGTAATCTGCTGTTGAACCTTTGTTGGGGTATAGCCCTCGTAAACTTCACGCTGTAGCACCTGCGTCATGCAATGAGCAGCCCCGAAACCGTCTATCAGACTCTCCAGAGGCACCCATTCTACTGTTACTCCAGCATCACGGAAACGCTGCTGTAAGGTTTCCGACTGTCCTGCAACAGCCATAATATGACGTGGGGCAATTGTCAGGAAGTTGTTGGCATAGTGCATCTCGTCATCATAGTCAATGGGAATGATGGTGAAGCCGCGTTCCTGGATATATTTCACAAAGGGCTGGTCCTCCTTTATTTTCGTATAAGTCACTGTGCCAGGTTTACGGGCCCAGATGTCGCAAGTGTTGTACTCTTTTGTGCCCGGCTCCGCATTCAATCTGCTGCTTACCATCGTACACAGGTCTTTGTCGATGATATTGAAGTGTGTGTCCAGGTGCATCTGCATCTGCCATAATTTATGGTCTTTTACCACCACCACCGTATCGTGTCCGAAGGCATCCTTTTCCAACATGTACTTAATAGCCGTTTCGTTGGTGCGCATACCGCAACCGATAAACGATACGGTGCCTGCAGGGATGTAGTCACCCCCCTCCAAACGTCCTTCACCACTGATTTGTAAAATAGGTTTCAGACCCAGATGTTCGTAACAAGTCTTGATGATTTTCGTCTCGGGAGCGCGTTGACTGCTGTTCATATTACAGATAATGTGACCACGAGGTGTTGTGATACTCTGGTCGCGTGTGAAATACATGTTCATCAGCGGGTTTTGAATGTACTGTGCCTCATAACCTGTATTGTTGTCAGTCTTCGACAGTTTCACTGTAGGTTGGAGCATGATGCAACGAATCAAGTCCTGACGACTCATCTTCGAGAGCACTTCCTTTCTGTAGTTTTCGGATGCTGTCTGGTCCTCATCGGGAATGGCGCTCACGTCGTATACCAGCACACTGGTTGCAAGTGTTTGCAGTGTGTCAATGCCCACCTCGTTCAGAATATCCGTAACTTTGTGAACTCGAATGCCGTTCTTTTCCAGCATACTAATATAACCCTTGTGTTCATCGGCAGCCTTATCCACGTCGAAGTAGTCCTCAAAAAGGCCTGCCTTAGGGTGAATCACTCCGTTAAAAAGTTCCTGTCCAGGTGTATGCATCAAGATATCGCCTGCCTTGGTCCATTCGGCCTGTGGGTACTTCATTTCCTTTGTCTCTTGTGCTTCTGCTCCCATTGGACAGAGCATCATAGAGGTAATAGCAAGTGTAAATAAAAAATGCTTCATATTTTAACGTTTTAGATTAAGTGTTTTAATGTGCTTCAAGCCAGTTCTCACCGAAGCCGGAATCAGCCACGAGGGGAACAGCCATATGGAAGGCGTTCTGCATCTCTTCCAGAACAATGCGCTCTACCTTTTCCTTCTCTTCCGGATAGACGCTGAAGTTGAGTTCGTCGTGTACCTGGAGAATCATCTTACTCTTGATGCCCTCGGCCTTAAAGCGATTGAAGATATGAATCATAGCCACCTTGATGATATCGGCGGCAGTGCCCTGAATCGGGGCATTGATGGCATTACGCTCTGCAAAGCCACGAACGGTAGCATTGGCACTATTGATATCTGGCAAGTAGCGACGGCGTCCGAACAGGGTAGTGACATAGCCTTGTTGACGGGCTACTTCCTTGGATTTCTCCATGTAGTCATGTACCTGTGGAAAGGTCTGGAAGAAGCCGTCTATCAGCATCTTAGCCTCGTCGCGAGGAATGTCCAGGCGCTCTGCCAAACCAAAGATAGTAATGCCGTAGATGATGCCGAAATTGGCACGTTTTGACTTGGTGCGCTCATCGCGTGTAACCCCATCAATAGGTTTCTTGTAGATGTTAGCAGCTGTGGCAGCATGCAGGTCCTTGCCCTCGCGGAACACCTCAATCATCTGAGCATCCTCAGAGAGATGAGCCATCACGCGCAACTCAATTTGGCTATAGTCTGCAGAGAAGAACAGGCAGCCAGGCTCAGGAATGAACGCCTTGCGGATTTCCTTTCCGTCCTCGCCTCGAATAGGAATGTTCTGCAGGTTAGGATCGGACGAGGACAAGCGTCCTGTGGCTGTGATGGTCTGATTAAATGAGGTATGGATGTGTCCTGTACGAGGATTAATCAGCTTGGGAAGTGCGTCGATATAGGTACCGATCAGTTTTTTCAGTCCACGGTGCTCCAGAATATCCGCTACGATTTCGTGCTTATTCTTGAGCTGTTGCAATACTTCCTCAGAGGTGACATACTGACCCGTCTTGGTCTTCTTAGCCTTCTCGACAATCTTCAGTTTGTCAAACAGAATCTCACCTACTTGTTTGGGTGAGGCAATATTGAATTGCTCGCCAGCCAGCTCGTAGATGCGTGCCTCTATTTGGTTCATCCGAGTGGTAAACTGCTTGCTGGTTTCAGCTAACGACTGCGTATCGAGACAGACGCCATTCATCTCCATCTCCGCGAGAACTGGCATCAAGGGCATCTCTATATTATAAAAGAGGTCTTCGCATTCGTATTTTTTCAATTCAGGATCTAACTTGTTTTTCAACTGAAGAGTGATGTCTGCATCCTCGCAGGCATATTCATAAACGAGGGTGGGAGAGAGGTCTCGCATGGAGCGTTGGTTCTTTCCCTTGGGTCCAATGAGTTCATCGATATGGATGGTCTGATAGTGCAGATACACTTCAGCCATATAGTCCATGTTGTGACGAAGTTCCGGTTGGATGAGATAGTGGGCTATCATGGTGTCCCACATCGGACCATCCAGACGGACATCATAATTGCGTAACACCTCTAAATCATATTTCAGGTTCTGACCCACCTTGAGAATTTTTGGGTCTTCATAGAGTGGTTTAAAGATATTAACAATTTGCAACGCTTCTTCACGATTAGCAGGAATAGGGACATAAAAGGCCTTGTGTTCCTCAACGGAGAAGCTCAAACCCACCAATTCTGCATCAATCGGAGAGGTGGAAGTGGTTTCTGTATCTAGAACGAGAAAATCTTTTGTCATGAAAAAATCATAAAGTTTTCTCATATCTTCCTCTTTTTCAATGAGTTTGTATTCGTGAGGTACCGTTTTTAACGTCTCAAAACTCGAAAATTCTGACTCGTTCGAACCCTCGGTCGCAAATTCTGCAAAGAGATCGAGTTGTGCATTAACAGATTTTGGTTTTGGTTCGGATTTTTTAAGAATCTTGTTGGCAAGGCTCTTAAACTCTAATTCCTCTAAGAGTTTGCCAAGTTCTGCTTCGTTGGGTTGTGTCACCTTCAACTGGTCCATGTTGAGTTCGATGGGAACATCCGTCTTGATGGTAGCCAGAAATTTCGACAACTTGATATCGTCCACATGTTCTTCTACTTTTTTCTGAAGTGCACCCTTGAGTTCAGAAGTCCGGCTGATGAGTTCCTCGACATTACCAAACTCATTGATCAGTTTGACGGCAGTCTTCTCACCCACGCCAGGACATCCGGGGAAGTTGTCAGCAGAGTCACCCATCAGCGCCAGAAGGTCAATGACAGCTTCAGTCGATGGAATGGCGTATTTTGCCTTCACCTCGTCAGGGCCCATTACCTCATATCCACCACCGTGACGAGGACGATAGATTTTCACGTTTTCTCTTACCAGTTGACCATAATCCTTGTCAGGAGTCAACATATAAGTATCGATTCCTTGCTGACCGGCCTTGGTGGCTAAGGTGCCTATCACGTCGTCAGCTTCATAGCCACTGACTTCAAGGACAGGAATGTTCCATGCCCTTAACAGGTCTTTGATGATGGGTACACTCTGTTTGATGTCCTCTGGTGTTGCCTCACGTTGAGCCTTATATTCAGGATAGGCTTCACTACGGAAGGTAGGTCCATGAGGATCGAAGGCAACACCGAGATGGGTGGGCTGCTCTTTGGTTAGAACTTCCTGCAACGTATTCAGAAAGCCCATAATGGCCGATGTATTCAGTCCTTTTGAATTGATACGAGGGCTCTTGATGAACGCATAATAAGAGCGATAAATAAGCGCGTAAGCGTCTAAAAGAAATAGTTTCTCCATATAACAATGTTAATTTTCTGCGTAAAATTACTAAAAAATTGGGGAATTCACTATATTTTCACTAATTTTGTCACAAAATTCAGCGATAATGGATTATTTGTCACTAATTACACGGCCTATTGAGAATGATTTGAATGACTTTATCAAGTTGTTCAATAGTAGTTTGACACACGACCAAGCACTCCTTTCAGAAGTGTTGTCACATATCCGACAGCGTGGAGGCAAACGTATGCGTCCTATTTTAATGCTGCTGATGGCAAAGAACTATGGAGGGGTGAGTAAGGTAACGCAGTATTCTGCTGTTGGTCTTGAATTGTTGCATACCGCTTCATTGGTTCACGATGATGTGGTAGATGAGGCAGGCGAGCGCAGGGGTCAGGCCTCCGTGAATGCTTCTTATAATAATAAGGTGGCCGTTCTGGTTGGTGACTATATCCTTTCTACAGCCTTGTTGAATGTGGCTTTTACGGATAATCAACGTATCATAGAATACTTGGCAGAACTGGGTAGAATATTGGCTGCTGGTGAGATTCTACAGCTTTCCAATATCAACAATCAGGAGATCAGGGAAGATGTTTATTATGAGGTTATCAAGCAGAAAACAGCCGCTCTGTTTGAGGCCTGTGCAGCTATCGGTGCCATTTCAGCCAATGCTTCTGACGAAGAGGTGAAGAAAGCACGTCAGTTTGGACAGAATCTGGGTATTATGTTCCAGATTCGTGATGATATCTTCGACTATTTCGACTCAAAGGAAATAGGAAAGCCTACCGGTAATGATATGGCAGAAGGTAAGTTGACCTTGCCCGTAATTTACGCATTGAACAATACCGACTTTGAAGCTATGCTGACACTTGCCAAGAAGGTGAAGGCTGGTACTATTAATACGGATGAAATCGCCGTTTTGGTTGAGTTCACGAAACAGCAGGGAGGCATTGACTATGCCGAGCAGAAGATGCAGGAGTTCAGCGAAATGTGTATGCGCTATATAGAAGAGAGTGTTAAAAACAAAGCTGTCAAGGAAGCCCTGACAGCCTATGTAGATTACGTTGTACAACGTAACTATTAAGAAAAGAAAAAAGCGACTGTTTAAGTCGCTTTTTCTATTTAAAAGAACTTCACTTCCTTACCTTCCAGTTCGCTGAGAATCAGGTTAGCCAGACGGCTGGTTCCTAAGCGGAAATAATAGTCGGTGAGCCATTTCTCGCCTAAAACCTCCTTAACAATGGTGTAATAGGTAAGAGCATCCATTACGCTGTTGATACCACCAGCAGGCTTCAAACCAATCATAATGCCAGTCTTTTCGTAGTATTCCTTGATAGCCTGGCACATTACGTATGCAGCCTCTGGAGTGGCACTGACTTTCTCCTTACCGGTAGAGGTTTTAATATAGTCGGCACCAGCGTACATAGACAGTAATGAAGCTTTCTTCACATTGGACAGGTTCAGCAGGTCACCAGTTTCAAGAATGACCTTCATGGGCACGTCACCACAGGTTGCCTTTTGTTCTGAAATCTCGTCGCAAACGGTCTCATAGTCGCCTGCCAGGAACTCACCGACATGCATCACGATATCTACGTTCTTGGCTCCATCGCGAATGGCTAGTCCTGTCTCTGCAATCTTTATTTCTGCCAGACCCTGTGATGAAGGGAAGCAGCCACTAACGCAGGTAGGAATGACGCCTTCAACCTCCAAAGAGTCACATACCAGTTTTGTGAAACGAGGGTAGGTGACAATGGTTGCTACATGAGGCATAGCAGGGTATTCATGGGCAAACTTATTCACCTTTTCCACCAGTGCCAGTACGCTCTCGGCAGAGTCTTGCGTGGTTAGTGTTGTCAGACAGATGCAGCCAAACATAAAACGTTTGACCTCAGGGGTGTCGTTCTCAGGTACCTTCTCAGCAATAATCTTTTTGACAGCTGCACGTACTTCTTCTTCGTTGACCTCACAATTGTAGAGGCTCAGCGCTTCTTCATACTTACTTTTTTCCATAGTTCATTAGTTATTTGAGTTTAACATTATTAATATGACGTTCTTTATCACGTTTCGTCTTCTTTTCTATCGACTTTTTTAGTTCTTCAGTCAGGTTGACACCTGTCTGATTAGCCAGACATAACAATACCCACAGCACATCGGCCATCTCTTCTCCAAGGTTGTCTTTCTCGCCTTCCTTGAAACTCTGGTCACCGTATTTTCGGGCCATCACACGAGCCAATTCACCGACTTCTTCCGTCAGTACTGCCATATTGGTCAACTCAGAGAAATATCGTATCCCGTAGGTCTTAATCCATTGGTCTACAGCCTGTTGCGCTTCTTGTAGGGTCATATGTTTTTTGCGAAAGTCATAAAACTGATTAATATTGCTAGAATTGCTCCAAGCATGATGAAGATATTTACTATATTGTCACGTCTGTATTCTTGCCATTTTAAGGATTTATATATCACGACAGCCACCCATAGTAATATACCTATCAGGGATACCATTGCTCCAGCATTAACACTTACAAAGTGGCCTACGCAGGTTCCTATAAAGAGTAGGATTATTCCTGAAATCTCTATTTCTCTAAGATATTTCTTCATACTTATATAAGAATAGCCATATTTTTCAATCATTCCTTGTTTTTAGTATCCATACAGATGGTTACAGGGCCGTCGTTGAGTAGTTCCACTTTCATATCGGCGCCAAATTCTCCTGTTCCTACTGGTTTTCCGAGTGCTTCAGAAAGCTGCTTACAGAATGATTCGTATAGGGGAATAGAGTGCTCGTGGGAACCGGCACGGAACCAGCTGGGACGATTACCTTTCTTGTAACTTGCATACAATGTAAATTGGCTTACCACCAAAGCTTCACCTTGTACATCGAGAATGGAAAGGTTCATCACATCGTTTTCATCGCCAAAAACCCGTAGGTTTGTTATCTTCTTAACGAGCCAGTCAACATCCTCTTGAGTGTCTTCATCGTAGATGCCCAGCAAGATAAGATAACCGTGCTGAATGCTGCTTTTCATCTTGCCTTCGATGGTAACGCTGGCATGACTGACACGTTGTATAACTGTTCTCATCCTTCTTATTTTTTGGCAAAGATACGATATTTCGCTGATATTCCCAAATTTTCGAGGCTATAAAAAACTTATTCCCATACTAGGGAAAAAATTTGCTAGCATTAATAGTAACAATTGCGAGCATTAATAGTAACAATTGCTAGCATTAATGGTAACAATTGCGAGCATTAATAGTAGCCGTTTTTTATTCTTCTGGATGGAAGTGTTTGAATACGATTTTTGCTTTTGCAGCGCCAATGATTTCAGATAGGACGGATAGGTCTGCCTCGCGTATCTTTTTAACAGATTTGAGGCCATTTAGAAGCTCGTCACGCGTTTTGGGACCTATTCCCTTAATGTCGTCCAACTCAGAGTGTAAAGCGTGCTTAGAACGCTTGTCTCGATGAAAAGTGATGGCAAAGCGGTGTACCTCGTCCTGTAGTTGCGTGAGAACCCTGAATAGTTCGGAGGTGTCTTTGATGCCTATAACCCTTGGTGGGAATCCATATAGCAGCTCGTTGGTACGGTGCTTGTCGTTTTTGGCAAGTCCTGCTATTGGGATGTAAAGGTTTAATTCGTCCTGAATCACCTCTCTGATCACCTCCATCTGCCCCTTTCCACCATCTGCAACGATGAGGTCGGGTAGGGGTTGGCCCTCTTCTAAAAGACGCTTATATCTGCGATATACGACTTCTTTCATGGACGCATAGTCGTCTGGTCCTACTACCGTTTTGATGTTGTATTTGCGATAATCCTGTTTCGAAGGCTTCATTTTCTTGAAAACAACACAGGCCGCAACAGCATCTGTACCACTGATATTGGAGTTGTCGAAGCATTCTATCTGATAGGGTAGTTTGGGCATGTGTAGCAGGTCCTGTAATTCCTTCATCAGACGGACTTGTTTCTGCTCTGGATTCAGCTTTTCGGCCTGTTTTAATCGGTCGAACTTATACTGTTTTCCATTCATGATAGACAGGTCTAAAAGTGTCTTCTTGTCGCCCCTTTGTGGAACGGTGATGGTAACACCTTCCAGGTTGATATCAACTTCTTGGGGGAGGATGATTTCTTTAGCATGGCTATTAAAGCGTTCTCGCATTTCAACAATAGCCAGTTGCAATAATTCCTCGTCGCTTTCTGCCAGACGTTTCTTATATTCAAAGGTAAAAGACTGGTTAATTTGTCCGTTTGAAACGTGGATATAGTTGATGAATGCTACCTTTTCATCATTGGTGATTGACAATACATCTACATTGTTTATAGTTTGACTTACCACCTCGCTTTTGGCAACAAATTGTTCTATTAGCAGATATCTTCGCTTGATTTCTTCTGCTTCCTCAAAACGTAGGTTTTCTGCCAGTTGCATCATCTCTTCTTTCATATCCCGTAGTACCTGACGCGTGTTTCCTTTCAGAATTTCACGAGCCTGACCGATGTTCTTTTGGTAGTTTTCCCACGACTGTTTGTTGACGCAGGGTCCACCACAATTTTTCAGGTGGTATTCCAGACATACTTGGTATTTTCTGTCATTTACTCCTTCTTCTGTAATGGGCTGTCTGCAGGTTCTTGGGTGATATAGTTTTTTGATGAGTTCGAGGACAGCGTGCATGGAACCTACATGGGAATAGGGCCCATAATAAGTCCCTCCTTTCTTGTTAATGACTCGCGTGCTGAAGATGCGAGGCAGGTATTCTTTTGTAATACAGATGCTGGGATAGGTCTTACCGTCTTTCAGCAAGACGTTATAACGAGGGTTATACTTCTTGATGAGCGCGTTTTCCAATAACAGGGCGTCCTCTTCTGTATTTACCACTGTATAACTGATGTCCCAGATTTTGGATACCAGTACTTTGGTTTTAAATCGGTCAACTTCCGAATGGAAGTAGGATGAAACACGGTTTTTCAAGTTCTTGGCCTTACCTACATATATAATGGTGCCCTCAGCATCGTAATACTGATAGCTACCAGGCTTCTCAGGCATTGCACTCACAATGGCCTTGAGCTTGGATAACCGCGCCTCATTCTCTTCCTTAGTCATGCTATTGTTTCACGTGAAACATTATGTTGTCAATAATGTGGTTACCTCACAGAGTCCGTCAAACATGTCGCGTCCGTGTAGTCCTTCGTCAAGGATTTCTATGATAAAGTTCGCGTATATTTTCTTCGGATTGAAGTGCTCTACCAATTTGTAGGTGGCCTTTGCAGTACCTCCCGTTGCCAATAAATCGTCGTGAATCAGTACTACGTCGTTTTCGTTAATAGAATCAAGGTGCATCTCGATAGTGTCAACACCGTATTCTTTGGAGTATGATTCCTTAACTACTGTTGAGGGTAGTTTTCCTGGTTTTCTGGCTAAGACGACACCAGCTCCTAGTTTTACTGCTAATGCTGCTGCCATTACAAATCCACGACTTTCTATTCCAACAATCTTGGTGATTCCTTTGTCTTTGTATAATTCATACAACTCATCTACCATGATTTGCATACACTCAGCACTCTTGAAGAGTGTAGTAACATCTCTAAAGTTAATTCCTTTTTGGGGGAAATCAGGAATACAACGTAGATTCTCCATTAAAATTTTGTTGTTCATAATCTTTGGTTTTATCGTTATTACTAAAATGTTTATACCATATTTGTTTCACGTGAAACATTATCTTCCTAAAAGAACTAACATAGCATTAATATCGCTGGGTGATACTCCAGGAATCCTACTTGCTTGTGCGAGTGTTTCGGGCTGAATCTTTTCCAATTTCTGGCGAGCCTCCGTTGAAATTGCTGTTAAATTAGGATAATCGAATTTCCCTTTTATTTTAATATTCTCCAGACGGTGCATCTTCTCAGCAACCATTTGTTCTCGTTCGATGTACCCTTTATATTTGATGTGGATTTCTGCTGCTTCTGCTATCTCTTCCTTCCTGTTGGGCAACTTATCCACCATTGCTTTCAGTTCAGGGACAATTTCATAGAGTTTCTTGAAGTTCAGTTCAGGGCGAGCCACCAAGTCTTCTAACTTACAGCCATAGACGAGTGGGGTAGAGCCAATAGCCTCCAAAGCACCATTCACCAGTTTGGGTTTGATGGCGTATGTTTTGCAGAATGTTTCTATTTCCTCTATGTGTTGTTTCTTCTCCAACCACCAGTCGTAGCGTTCCCTTTTGGCAATTCCAAGTTGATATCCCTTTTCAGTCAGACGAGCGTCTGCGTCATCTTGTCTTAGCAGGATACGGTACTCGGCGCGAGAGGTGAACATTCGATAGGGTTCATCAACGCCTTTCGTCACCAGGTCGTCTATCAAAACACCTATATATGCTTCGTCGCGCTTCAACTCAAATGTCGTATCTGTTACAGAACCACAGCAACCTATCGAACCTGCTTTTAAAGCTGCATTGATACCTGCTATGGTTCCTTGACCTCCTGCCTCTTCATAACCAGTAGTTCCATTCACCTGTCCTGCTAAAAATAAGTTTTTGACAACCTTCGATTCCAACGAATGTTTCAGTTGGGTGGGGTCGAAGAAATCGTATTCTATGGCATAACCAGGACGATAAACTTTCAGGTCGCGAAGTGCTGGAATCTTCTTCAATGCAGCAATCTGAACATCCATAGGCAGTGACGAAGAGAACCCGTTCAGGTACATTTCATTGGTGGTTTCGCCTTCAGGTTCCAAGAACAATAGGTGTTGAGGACGTTCCGGAAAGGTAACCAGCTTGGTTTCTATTGATGGACAATAGCGCGGTCCTATCGATTGGATTTGTCCATTATAAAGAGGAGAGTCGGCTAATCCACTACGAAGTGTCTGGTGCACCTCTTCGTTGGTATAGCATACCCAACAGGGAAGTTGTTGCAACGGACGTTGTTCGCCCATATAGGAGAACTTATAATAGCCGTTTTCACCATCTTGGCGCTCCATCTCTTCAAAGTGAATACTACGTTTGTCTATGCGGACAGGGGTTCCTGTTTTCATACGCGCAGAACGGATTCCGTGACGGGTAATGCTTTCTGTGAGGTTGGGTACGGCAGGTTCTGCAATGCGACCCCCAGGAACCATCTTCCGTCCGATGTGCATCAGTCCGTTAAGGAAAGTACCTGCAGTAATGATAACAGCTTTGGCTCTTAGTTCACATCCCCAAATGGTCTTGACACCAACAGCTTCCCCGTTCTCTACTAGGAGTTCGTCAGCTTGGTCTTGCCAGATGTCCAGATGCTCAGTTTCATCGAGCATCTGTCTCCATTTCCAGATGAACTTACCACGATCGCATTGTGCTCTAGGCGACCAAACAGCAGGACCTTTGGATCGATTCAGCATACGAAACTGAATGGCGGTGGCATCGGTTACCAACGCCATTTGTCCCCCTAATGCGTCAATCTCACGTACTATTTGTCCTTTGGCAATACCGCCAATGGCTGGATTGCACGACATCTGTGCAATCTTATTCATATCCATCGTGACAAGGCAGGTCTTTGCACCCATGTTGGCAGAAGCCGTTGCAGCCTCGCACCCAGCATGTCCACCTCCTATCACTATTACGTCGTAATTCAGAATCATGTGGCAAAATTACAAAAACTATTGCAATTATCACATGAAAATCGGAAAAATACTACTCATTCTTAATAAGAATTACGATATCAGTCAGTTGCTTGGTAATCTTAAAAGGTTGGTACGTCTTCAATATGTGTGATGTCTGCTTCTCCTTGATAGGGAGTACCTACAACGGTAATGACATCAAATCGTACATCCTGTCTGATGTTCTTGAATTTGATATAATGGTTCATAGCTGCTCGTAGGTTTTTCATCTTCTTATAGTCCACAGCATCTTCTGGTTCGCCGAATACCCGATTGCGTCGTGCCTTTACTTCCACAAAGACCACCACCTGACCATTTGTTGCAATGATGTCGATATCTCGATGACCTGACTTCCAGTCACGTTCCAGAATCGTGTAGCCTTTACGTCTCAGATAGTCAGCTGCCTGTTCTTCTCCCCATACACCCAGTTCATTGTTGGTAGGCAGAACCGTCGCTTTCTTCGTCTCCTTTATCATGGGTTTCGTTTCTTTCTTGACTTTGCCTTTCCTGGTGCGTTTGGTCTTGATGGCACTCTCGTCAATGGCGTCAAGCATGGACATCTGTTTCTCTCTTAAATAATTGGTAACGGTAAATCCTTGTTCTGCTATCTTGACAAGCAGGTAGCGCCTTGACAGCCATGTTTCTTTCTCTTCAGGAAGTATATGTTCTAGCCTTCGTTTGGCTTGTTTGTTGTTTGTCTCTACCTGTGCAGAAAGTTCCAAAGGCTTTGAAAGGATATTTGACAAGGTGTCGGCAAAATAAGTGGCACTACGTTTCACACGTTCCAGAAATTCTTCGTTGCGCAGTTCTGGAACTGGCATAGACAGAATCTTCTGTTGCCATTTCCCCGCAATCTCAATCACCTGTTTTCTGATGTCTATTAGGGCTTGGTCATGCAGATGTTTCAAGGAAGCGTTACTATGATAGAAAAATTCTGCAAAGATGCGCACCATGCTTTCCTGCTGATAGAGTAGGGAACGGAAGTCGAATAACTGCAAAAGCAGGTAGCGTTCGTATTCTTGTTTCAAAGCAGGCAGTTGTTGAATGCTTTTTTGGGCCTCTTCTTCTTGTTGGGCAATATAGGTGTCAACCCGTTCGTCATTGATGATGGCATGGGTACCAAGAGGAGAAGCCAGTACCAGCCCCTCAAGAGAACGGCAACGGCTGAGGGCAACATACACCTGTCCAGGAGCAAACGACTGGTTGGCGTCTATGATGGCTCGATCGAACGTAAGCCCTTGGCTCTTGTGAATGGTGATGGCCCATGCCAGTCGTAAGGGATATTGTTTGAATGTTCCCTGTATTTCAGTCTCTATCTCGCGAGTCTCTTCGTTCAGGGTATAGCGTGTGTTTTCCCATTCCAAAGGTTCCACCTCAATGGCTTCCTCGTCCCCCTCACAAAGCACCAGGATTTTGTAGGCATCCACATAAGTCACCCGTCCTATCCGTCCATTATAATAAAGGTGGTCGGCAGAAGGGTCGTTCTTGACAAACATCACCTGTGCCCCCTGCTTCAATTCCAAGGTTTCCGCAGTAGGGTAGGAATATTCAGGAAAGGAACCATTGACCTCTGCATGAAACATATATGAACGACCCTTAAGTTTCTTGAGTTCATTCTCGTTGTAATAGTTGGCTAACTGGTTATGCGTGGTAAGTCGGATGTAAGGTTCCTCTGGTTTGGGGATAAAGGTAGGGTTGCAACGAGTGTTCAGCTGTGCCAGGATCTCAGCTGTAGGATGTCCTTCACGTATCTGATTCAAGATATTGATGAACGACATGTCTTGTTGTCTATAGACATGATCCAATTGGATAGTAACATAGTCTATCTGTTGCAATGCTTTCGAACCAAAGAAATAAGGTGTGTCGTAGTAAGGTTTGAGAATCTGTTCGTCCTCAGCAGTAACTACAGGTGTCAGTTGTGCCAAGTCACCAATCATCAGCAACTGTACACCGCCAAAAGGCTGGTAGTGGTCGCGGAACCGTCGGAGCACTGTATCAATGGCATCCAGCAGGTCCGCTCGTACCATACTGATCTCATCAATAATCAGCAGGTCTATGGATGCAATGATTTTGCGTTTCTCACGTCCGAAGTCGAACTTGCTTTCCAATTTTGCACCTGGAACATAAGGAGTGAAGGGTAGTTGGAAAAAGGAGTGGATGGTGACACCACCGGCATTGATAGCTGCTACACCCGTTGGAGCCACCACAATGGGTCGCTTGCGCGACTTCTCTACAATAGTCTTCAGGAAGGTAGTCTTTCCTGTTCCTGCTTTTCCAGTCAGAAAAATGCTCTTTCCCGTATTTTCTACAAAGTCCCACGCTGTGCGCAATTCGTGATTTTCTGCCATTGTTGAAGCTATTAGACTGCAAAGATAAAGGTTTTTTTGAATAATTAATCCATTTTCTTACGAAAACGTTTGCGGATTTCATATTTTTGTAGTAAATTTGTAGCCCCATAGTGCGCATGCGTACTTATTATTGAGTATTTATTATTAATTTTAATTCAATATTTTATGTGGTTAATCAATTCATCAATTGGTCGAAAGGTTGTAATGTCCGTAACGGGTATTGCGCTGATTCTGTTCTTGACGTTCCATTGCGCCATGAACATTGTTGCGCTGTTCTCTGGTGAGGCTTACAACATGATTTGCGAATTGCTGGGTGCCAACTGGTATGCTGTAGTGGCTACTATCGGTCTGGCTGGCCTGGCTGTGATTCACATCGTCTTTGCGTTCATCCTGACCGCACAGAACCGTCAAGCTCGTGGCTCAAGTCGCTATGATGTTGCAACAACGGTAAATGCTGGTAAGGTTGAGTGGGCATCAAAGAACATGCTCGTGCTGGGTGTTATTATCCTCCTGGGCCTGTTGCTCCACTTGTTCAACTTCTGGTACAACATGATGTTTGCCGAAATCATGGGCTTCAGTGCTGGTCACCTGCCCTCTGATGGTTTCGCCTTCATCATCGACACCTTCAGCAATCCAGTCTATGTGGTGCTCTATGTCATCTGGTTGTGCGCCATCTGGTTCCACCTGACTCATGGCTTCTGGAGTGCTATGCAGACTCTGGGTGTCAGTGGTAAGATCTGGTTCTGCCGTTGGAAGGTCATTGGCTTCATCTACACCACCCTGCTGATGCTGGGCTTCCTGGTAGTAGTGCTGGCTTGCTCCGAGCCTCTATTGCTATGCAGGCGGCTGCTAATTGTTAAACCTTAAATTACTTTGAAAGTTATGGCAAAAGTATTAGATTCAAAGATTCCCGCAGGTCCAGTGCCTGAGAAATGGAAGGAATATAAGGCTCACCAGCGCTTGGTTAACCCCAAGAACAAGCTGAAGCTCGACGTGATTGTAGTAGGTACCGGTCTGGCTGGTGCCTCTGCAGCTGCTTCACTTGGTGAGATGGGCTTCAATGTGATTAACCTGTGCATTCAGGACTCTCCTCGTCGCGCTCACTCTATCGCCGCTCAGGGTGGT
>CACXTX010000021.1 GCA_902770635.1 uncultured Prevotellaceae bacterium
ACCCTTACCGGCACCAAACACGTGTCCTGCCGTTATTGGTACATTACTATCGGGGCCCACCTGGGCACTGCCTTGTACGACAACAGTACATTTTCCGCCACTCATCGTTTGGTACGGCATCTCATCAGGTGTATCTGTAGGTGCAGTAGGTGCCCCAGTAACATTATCATTAACACCCTTCACCCAATATCTGCCCACCGTAGCTTGTTCACCACCGCCATAGACATTCTCTCTCACCTTGGCATTGCCCTGAATAGTGACAGTACTATTACCACGAACCAAAGCGGCATAGCCATGTGTCGCAACACCAGCACCAGCACCGAATACGCTACCATTAATAATAGGTGTACCTTCTCCAGCTCCTATCGTCACTTGCGTATTCCATTCTACTCGGCCCACTTCACCGCCACCATAGACATTACCATTCACCTGACCATTACTGATGGTGACTTTCGTTCCTTTATTTTTATTTTCATCTGTTGTGAGATCTGCGCCAGCGCCAGCATTATTAACACCTATCATGGCCTTGGAGCACGAGAATTCGTCGGCCTCACCCTTACCGCCTCCATAGACATTCTCAGTGATAGTACCACCGGTGATGTTCACCTGCGTGTTTCCTTCTACATTCGACTCCTCTCCACCGCCATATACACTGCCGCTAACCTTCATCATCACACCGTTTTCATCAGCAACTGTTTTGCCATCAATAGTGAGAGACACATTACCTGTTACAGCTCCAAGGTTGTCTAGGTTAACGTCTGTTGGTATTTCTCCATTAACAAGTGCATTGGCACCACCACCCGGTAAAGTTGCATTTTTCCATTTGAAATTGTCTGTCCCATTCTTCTTTCCTATTTCAAAGATACCAGAGTTTGCATTAAATATCGGTATTTGAGCAAACCCCGTTGCTCTTACAGGAACAGATGGTATGGAGGCTGAGTATCCTCCACCATAAACACTTCCTTTTACATTACAGTCTGTCAGTTCTGACGTGGCTGTACCATTTACCACTCCGAGACTACCACCACCATAGAAATTCTCGTTCACAGTGCATTTGGTCAAATAAGAATAAACATTATTGGTCTTGGCCATGGAGAAGGTGGTATAATACACATAGAAACGGGCACCAACTATTCCAGATGACCATACGAAGAATTCATAGTCAAAATCAGTGGCGACACCAGGACCTTTATTACCATAATTTGTCTTATATTGATTATTTTGGCCATCATAATACTTACCACGGTCGTTATTGTAATTTGCAATCAAACTAGTAAAGCCTGACGTTGTGGTAAAATCTTTATCTGTCTGATCATAATACTTAAGCTTATAAGAAGAAGCACCGCCATAACCTGCACCAAAAAATTTGCCGAAGGTACATCCTGTTGCAGTTGTTGTTACAATACCATCCTCCGCAATAGTTATTTCTTTTGTGCCGGTACTCGTACCCGCTTTATTATTACTGTATTTTGTTATAAAAGTCGTACCACCCTTCTGCATATCGCCGAACTTTGGTCCACCACAGTAAGTATCCACATGACTATTAAAGATATCTACCGTGACATTTCCGGTAATCGGCTTCTCTGCGTTGACGCCACCACCATAGAAATTCGTGATATCAGCATTATAAATTTGGAACCTTACATTACCATTAATCATTTGCTGTGCTGCACCAGCCACCTCTTTGAATCTGCCTCCGCTGATATAGCCCTCAGCATCATCATCCATTATCTGTGCATCAGGTCTATAAACACCCGACAAGTAGAAACCGTCAAAGTCGCCACCCGTTACCGACACGGGGACATGACGAGTAGCATACCAACCATCACTATGAGTACCGTTACCAAAGTCCTTAAAGCAGGCATTGCTACCGAGATGGATGTATTGCGTTCTGTTATTGTAGTCAGATTTTTCTATTTCCGTATCTTTCGTAGAGGTGTACTGGTCAATAACACCTCCCAGAAAAATAACAGGTGCAGCTGTCTTACCACTATTATCTGCCTCGAACTGAGTGATAAACACATTACAGGTATTCGTCACCTCAAACCAACCTTTGGGATTAAAGATACTGACATTAAGCAACTGCGTAGCGCCATTAGGTTTCTGAGCCTGAGCTGTTCCTGGCACATTTACGAAATCGAAGCGAATGGATGATACATTCTGTCGGTTATAATGACTGAATATAAAACTATAGTCTGGTTCATTGTCCTTGTCTAAATCTACAGACATGATGGTGTATGGTGTATTCCCGGCTCCATACAAAGGGCCTGCTTGGTGAACATTTCCCACCAATACGACAGCATAGTCGTAAACTGTCTTACCGCTGGTAGGGATTTTCATGGATGCCCGTGCATTCTCTATTGTGGTGTACACCTTTTGAGTAGTGAGATTAAAAGACGTATTATTTGGATTAGAGTCATATTGCGTCCCCAAGCCTGTGACAGGCTGGCTAGTATAATTATTATTTTTTCCACTCACTTGGTTATATACCACATCGTAATATTGATCAGAGACGTAGGCTGCCTGTCCCCAATAAGGCTCAATGGTAATCGCTGTTACACCATATGGCACATCGTAATAAGCTCCCTGAGAGAACACACGACCGCTTACACTATAGACGTCTTTATTCGTACATTTGCGGTCCGCAAAGTTATAGCCACCAAATTCATCACCAGCATGGAAATCACCAACAGTACCACCGCTGACGGAAACAATCTTCCACCCCGTCACTACACGATTTTCAGTGTAGTTGCCTGTTCCAACATCATTATAATAGGGTAACTGTACTTTGTCGTAGTTGAAGTTAAAACGGGTAGTATCTTTGTCGGTACGTATCAATGTCAAACTCGTTGTCTGCACATCACTGGCTTCAGATGTTGGCCAACTTTGTCCTCCGTCTGTTTTATCACTCTTTTTGAGGATGGTTACAGTAAGTTTACCATCATTAGCACTAACCTTTCCTCCATTCAAACGTCCTACAGAAGCGCTGTCAGGTGCATGTTTCGCATCATAATTGATAATTGACGGATATTTCTTGTTCTGCTCTCTTTTCCTCAGCACAGGATAAGGCATCGGATTAGCGATTTGTCTATCAGCCGTTTCAAGTATCCATTTTGCCATTTGCTCGGAATTATCTGCACTACCCGTAGCATAAATAGCTGCCAACTTCTTGTTACTATTTAACAATTGGCGGTAAATCTCGCAGCGATTCAGGAATCGCTCTTCCATTGCCAAAGCGCAATTGTATTTACCTGTGCTTATTGCCTTAGTCTTCAGTTGGCTATAGGCATAATAATTATATGTGGCAAGACCACCATCACGGTTGTCAATTATCTTTCCTCCATAAACAGGTGAGATAGTATTACCACCAGTAATATCGCCATAGAACATACAGTTCATCACCATGGTTGCGACATTACTCTGTGAAGAAGCCACACTATTGTAACCAACAATACCACCCACATAATTGCCATTGGCAATAGTAGCATAACTAAAGCAGTTGATGACGCGGGCATTGTCACTTAGCGTACCTACAAGTCCACCCACATTACCAGTTCCACTAATGCTACTCCCGTAAAAGCCTGCGACATTTCCATCAGCATCATACTCAGTAGTTGTTGGCAGGATACCACAGTTATAAATACGTGTTTCACCTTTAGCATTAGAAGTTATAGCTCCGGCATCGCCATTTGCATCGCCTGTTGAGATATTTACATTCTCGAAATTTACATTTCGAATCGTTGCTCCATCCGTAGAAGCAAACAACGGATGATCAAGATGATGTATAGTAAAGTGTTTACCATCAAGAGTGCCCTTAAATTCTCCCAAGCCATCAAAGCCAGACGCATCAATATCTGCTGCCAATTCATAGTTACCTGTCGCTGTAAGATCAGTTATATCGCTAAGACTCGTTATGAGATTTCCCACAGTAGATACAAATGTTACTGTGACATACGCACCATCATAGTCTTCAGTTACAGTAAAAGTATATTGGGCTCCAGTAGATTGCCATCCATTTGGTCCTGTAACAGGGAAAGTCCCCAAACCAGGAGCACGACGGGGGGCAGACTGCTTGCCAGGGTTAACCATCTTTTCTACCATAATTAGGTCTGTTCTGGTCTTATAGCCGGCATCTGGTGTAACTGTCAGCGTAACAACTCTTGATGTTTGATCAATAGATGACGTAACTGTACCATGAGTTATCCCGTTATCTATAATAACAACAATGTCATTTGACCATACTTCACCAGCTCCACAAACGAGGAGCATCAACAGTGTAACTATGAATCTCATATATCTTCCTGTTTTCATATCTTGTGTCATAACCTTTATCTTACTCTTATCTCACAATATGTTTTTTACCATTTTGTATATATAATCCCTTTCGGGTTGGTTTCTTATCGAGTTTCTGTCCGTCAATGGTGTACCATACGTCATTGAACCCCTCTACGGCCTCATCATTCGTCAATTGAATAACACCTGTAGTTTCGCCCTTAACAATTGCCAGACTGCGAGCTGGAGCAGGATCAGCAGATGTACTCGGACTAGCAGCCGTTTGGTAGTTGGGATTTTTAAGATAGTATTTTCCCGCCGTTATCGTTCCTGCCGTTGTCAGCACAAATTCGCCTTTATAGAACACATAAGCCTCTGTATCCTCCACATGTACACCATGTGCACTCGCTGGGTTATCAGGATTACTTAGTACGTCTGGAGCTACCAGTAGCTGGTTATTGTTAAGCAAAGACTCTGAAATAGCCGGTGTATTCGGATTCTTTGGTGAAGTTGTCATACCCGTGACATCATATTTGGCAAGAAGTATCACAGGAACATCTTTAGGAATGTAACTAACGGGAATGACAGATAGCGTACCCATTGTAGGATTGACCTGTCCTACGATGCATGGAACCAAATCTGCAGATGCCATTTGGTCTGACGTACTCGTATAAACTGCTATTTTGTCGCTTTGTGGATCGTTTGCATCAATCCTGTGGAAGAAATCATCAGCGACAGAAGAGTAAGTAGCCTTTGCTGACCCCGTACAGTTATTTCCTGCAGCTGTTATTGTCACAACGTTATCAGTAATCGTGTAAGTGTAATCTGTACTTTCAAGTGCCCTCTGTCCATTAAATACCGAAACAGTTTTTGGGTTCCCATCGTTCATATTAATGCCGATTCCTGGGGCTGGCGTCTCTCCATCTCCCAAATGTTTTTTATTGATAGTAAGTTTCGCTTCCGTAAATGAACGCGTATAATTTGGTGAAATTTCAAAAGTCGTCTCATTGATGCTGATATTATATGTACCAACATTTTCTCCCGATACTCGCTGAAGATTACAATCTTTTAAAACATCTTCTTGCCTTTCTGAGTTCTTGAGGCCTGAAACAGTATATGTGAATTCTGGATCAGGATCAAGATAATCTTTCGTCTTTGCTACTGCTTTAATAGTCAATGTTGCTTTACTAATGGTGAAATCTGTTGTCGCCTCACCACCAAGATACTGATTATATGGTTCAACCACGACTTTTACCGTATACGTACCCGCATTTGATGTTTTTGTAGGCTTTGTTGTTGTATACGTAGCATCATCAGCATCCTTAATTTTATAGTAAAAGGCCTTGGTTGCGTCATCTGCGCTATATTCAGCAATCGTTAAGGTCGGAGTCTTGGTATCGTTTCCATAGGTCGAATTTCCCATGGTGAGCGTAATGGTGATATTCTGAGAACCAGTTATCGTCAGCGTACCATCCACAGTGGTCACCAAATAGTTGCCAATAGGCGTTTCAATACCTGTAGTAACGGCAACACCATCAACTGTGGCTATCACATTAGGCTGTGTGCCTGCGTTGGTAATAGTACTCTCTGCAGTCATCGTTACGGTGAAGGTATGTGTGTCGCCCTCCTCTAAAGCAGTGGCAGTGAAGCCGGCCTCGGTCAGCGGATTACCGTCATAATCTCTCGAAGCATTGTTGGCTGTGATTGTTACAGCCTTTGCGGTAATATCTGCGGTTACTTCCGTTTGCTGTCCTGATGCAGCAAGCACATAGTTTCCAGCATCTGTTCCTTCAAGAGTCAATCCAGAAATAGTCACAGCCTTTCCCGTACCGACATTTGCATCAACAAAGGTACCTGTAGCTGTGATTGAGAGAGCATCACCCTCCACCTTACCAGTCAGAGTCACACCAGAAAAATCAAGCGTAGCTGTAGTAGTACTGTTATAGACCTTATTCACTGCGGTAATGCCACTGACAGTAATCTCCGCAGCCGTTATATCAGCTGTTGTTGTGGCTGAAACGTTAGAACTTGCTAGGTTATAGTTTCCAACATCAGCACCGGACAAACTCTGGCTAGTTATATTAATACTCTTTCCAGTACCAACATTCTTGTCTGCAAAAGCACCTGTGGCAGTATAAGAGAGAGCATCGCCTTCCACCTTACCCGTCAGGGTTACACCTGAATAATCGAAAACAGCAGTTGTAGTTCCGTCATATACCTTGTTACTTGCAGTGATAGTACCACTGGCTGTAATATCCTTGGCGGTAATATCTGCTATTGTCGAAACTTGCTGTCCAGACTCTGCAAGTGTATAATTCCCAACGGCAGAGCCTCCGAGCGTCAATTCAGAAATGGTCACAGTCTTGCCCGTACCAACATTCTTGTCTGCAAAAGTACCAGTTGCACTAACTGTAAGGTCTTCATCACCAACCTTACCTGATAGAGTTGCATTGGTATAAACGAGAGTCGTCGAAGTGTTTCCGTCATAGGTCTTGTTACTTGCGGTAATGCCACTGACAGTTATGGGTTGTTTGTTGATAGTCACCTCAACAGGTTCTGAGGCAACAAAGTCTTCATAACCATCAGCTCCTGCTGCCATATAATACACATTATACGTATTTACATCTTTAGCTGACGGAATTGATGTTTCGTAACTACCCGTGTCCCCAAGACGATATTTCATCGTACCATTTTCTGCTGTACCAGCTGTTACGAGTTCTTGGTTCGATCCATCATAAGTCAGCGAATTCGCTACAGGGAGTGTTGTGATAGTAGCCATTTGTCTCGGAGTAAACACTGTTTGAACTTCATCAGCACCAAACACATGACTGCTATTAGAATAAAGCTTCAAATTACCTGCGTCAATTCCCAGCGTATAGTAATCTGGAGTAGAATAGTCATTCGATGTTATAGCAACCATTTCATATTCCCCACTGTTTGTTTGATGGAAGAAGAACTTACTACCAATTGCTGAAAGTGTAGGTACTGCCTCGCCGCCAGAAACATCGTATGTTATCTCATTACTATTATCTACGTTCTTGATGGCTATCTGGTAGGCATCATTACCTGTCAGTGTCCACTTATGGTTGTTATTCGCATTATTATCACTGGTGGCTTCACTGCCCAACGTTGTTGCATCAGCGGCATAAAGATTGTTTGCACCCACCGAGATATTATACTTAACTTCCCCTTTCAGGTTTAAAACATCATTATTGGTCGTGTAACGGATATAAATAGTCGCACCTGTAGCAGAACTGAGTGAATTGGTTCCGCTGATGGCATCTTGTTGGGTACCATAGTAAGTATAAGAAGCCAATGGACTTTTGATAACATCTGGCACCTCCAAGTTATCAGCCTCAGTTAAGGCCTGTACAAGGGGGGTCCCCGAGTTGTTTACGATAATATAATTTTTAGTCACAGGTTCGAAAGTGAGGTCGCAGTTGTTGTACTTGCTATTCTTAAAATATTGTTGGTAAGTAGTTTTATTCTTACCGCTTTTTACGTGATTGTCATTAAGGTAACCATGGCCAAATTCATCGCGTCCATCACCATTGGCTGACATCGTGTAACCATCAGTAACAATTACTCTGTAGGTGCCTTCCGTTTCTCCATTGAGTAAGCCAAATACCCAAACACTAGTTGCTTTAGCCCCGGAAATTGTTTCATTTAGACGTATATCACCAAAATTACCACCTTTAGAGCAAAGATACCAGTTCTTATAACTGTCACTTTGGCTTTGAACAGTTATCTGATAGGGATCAATAATATTGAATTTCCATAGGAATTTAGATGTAGTTGGATTATAAGCTGGGTTTGTATTTACTTCGATTGTACCACTATTATTCCACGTGTCTTGCATTAAATAATAGTCATTAGGGAACTTGATTTTGTAGATTCCTCTATTATAAATTCCAACTTCACGGAATTTATCTTTGTCTAATTCGTAGGTAACATAAACGTGATCGTCATCAGACAACACATCTGTACCCTCCACGAGCGTAGTGCTTTCAGGAAAAGTATATGACTTAGTTCCTTCGGTATATGTTATTTCGTCAGCTTTGTAATACTTCCAATTTGTTGCCAACGGACTCTTGAATTTGTCTGGCACACCCACGGTTGTGCTTGTGCTAGTAAATTGCAAAGCCTCTGTACGAGTATTAGTTAACTGACCGTTATTATCCAAAAGACCAAGATTAATAATATGATATGTAATGGTAGCACCCCAACCAGTATTCACTCCCACAACCATCAGCAGAAGCAGGATAGCGGCATAGCGGAGGAAGTGTAGTCCGTAGGGAGCGGACTCTTGGTCCGTAAGGAGCAGACTGCCAGTCCGTCGGGCACGGACTGATATTGCATAGGGTTTCCTTATAAGGTGGGTGTAGGCATACGCTAGGCATACTCTAGGCATACTGTAGGCATACTGTAGGCATACTCTAAGCATACTCCAGGCTGCTTCTAGGCTTACTCTAAGCATACTCATGAGCCTGCCTAGAGCTTGGGTACACCTTGGGTACACCTTGGGTACACCTTGGGTACACCTTGCCATCATCCTTGTTACTTGCTTTGTATGTCTATATGTCGTATTCATAATGTGTGCCATATATTGTATCATTACAATTGGTTCAATATTATTTCTTTGTCAATACCCATCAGTTCAAAGGCGAAAAGGCGTTTGCCTAAATCCTTGTATGCATCAAATATCTGTCCTTCAAACAGTACACCCTCAACAGGCGGCTGGTTGGTACGAACGAAGAAATCAATCTTTTCCTGATGGTCTGAAAGCGTAGATTCTATTTCCCGAATCTGGCTCTGTTGCGCATCAAACCTTGCGTCTATGCGACGTTCCAATTGTGACAATTGTTGGTTGATGGCATAACCTCGGAGGAGTAGTTCTTTCAAAACAGAGGTAGCCCAAATTCTGAATTGGGTCCCACGTTTACTCTTCACCCTGTAGCCTACGGAAATGATGACATTCAGATTATATACCTTTGTGGGTTTGAACTTTGACAGAGTATTATGCAAAATCTGCATATTACTTGTTTCCTGTAGTTCTCCCTCACGAAAGACATTGGCGATGTGTCTGGCTATTACCGATTGGTCTTTCTGAAACAACTCTGCCATCTGCGCCTGCGTCAGCCACACGGTATCATTCTCCAACCGTACTTCCAGTCGGATAGTCTCGTCAGGCTGATACATCACTATCTCACCCTGCTTCGTGTGCTGTTCTATCATATCTTGTGTCATCAGTGCAATTCGTTAGATTCTTGCGTATTGTTATTGCAATGTCACCTTCTTGATATAGCGGGCACCGGCACCATGGACGATATAGACTCCGTCGATGTAGATAGGTGTCTTGACGGTCTGGCCCGGCTCGATGTTGAACGAGGCGACGCAGAGTCCACTGACGTTGAAGATGCGGACATCGGCCGTCTGCTTCAGGTACGACGTGACGACTACCGAGCGCTTGCCTGGACGGATGTCCATACCCTCGCCCATGCGGTCTTGTATATTGTCGTCGTTACCACCCAGCTGCGTGCTGCTGCTGTTGAAGATGATGCGGCGGGCAGCCTGCTGCGGTGTCGCTGATGTCGAGAAGTAGGTGCGGAAGGCGCTGACCTTGTTCTTCTTTGCTGTCACGTCTTCAGCTCTCATCTTGTCATAGCCATCACCATTGTACGACATGACGTATCCATCTACCGGCATCTCGATGTTGAGATAGTTAGGACGGTGGTAGTAGCCGTCCTTATTCACACCTGTCATCTCCGTATCGCTCACACCGATGGTAGCGCCTGTGTTCGAGGCGAAGGTGATGGTCTGCTTAGACAGCACCTCAGGACGCTCTGATTGGTAGGTCGCCGTAGTCGGGAAGGCCTCGAAGCCACCACTCAGGTCGAACTCGTAATAACGGGCACCTGGGAATCCGATGATGTAAGGCGTACCACCTTGCAACGAAGGATATCCCGCGTACGTGCGCGCGTTATTATAATAGGTGTTCTGATAGCTGTCGTTGTTCTTATCCTTCTGCTTGTGTCCGGATGAAGATGAAGCATTGTAGTAGTAGTCCCACAGGAAGGTGTTGGTAACCTCCTTGCTTCCGGTACCTGCTGCAGGCAGTCCGAAGTTAGCTACATAGACATCAGGATCCGTAGACTCCTGTTTATCTTTCAGGACCTTGCCCTTATACTCACGCAGCCAGTATTCGTGATCCTTCGTCTTATCACCATAGAAGTGGGTTATCTCACCCTTCACATCGGTGGTTACCAGCTCGGCTGTGAACGGCAGACTGATGCTCTCCCATCCGGCATCCTGGCGGAATACGGGCTTACCGTTGGCAGCCATATCGTGCTCCTGACCGGCATAGTTGTCCGGCATGCGCTGATACCACATACGCTTACCTGTAGCAAACTGATAGCTGATAGGTGCATTGAAGTCTTGCTTGTCCACCAGCTGATGGTCACGCTGGGCTATATAGCTGTCGCCCGACTTCTGGATCCAGTGGCCCGTGATATACTGCGGGTCGCTGAGGGCTACGGTACGGTAGGCAGCCTTGCCCTCCACATAGCCGTCGCCTTGAGCGTTGCCTTCCTGATAGGCTATCTCACCCAGTGCAGCAGCAACAGTGGCATTGGTCACGTTGCAAGCATCATTCTCATGACCCTGTTCAGCATTGAACTGAGTATAGGCCAACAGGTTCTTGGTCAGATCGACATTCTTGAAGCCCCTGACTCCACCATCGTCGAGCAACGGTGGGAAGAAGGCACCATTCTCCAGATTAGCATAAGGTTCTGTATTGACGGCATTCTGCTGATAGGTCGTTGTCTCGTTCTTACCCGTGAAGTCGATAGCCGTCATGTTCTCGTAAGCCTTGACGGTAGGAACATCCTTCTTCGTCTTGGCGAAGACAGCATACGGGTTGAAGTGAGCCACACGCATCTTCGAATTACGGAAGTAGGCCGGTGCACGGTAAATGCGGTTACCCGTCTCAGTAAGGTCTAAGCGCTCGCTGCTCTTTGCGATATGCGACGGCACATCCTGATGGGTGCGTCCCTCCACATGTCCGTAGTTCAGGGCCTGACCGAAGTAGATATAGTCGTCGGGCCAGATAGGTGCATAGTAGGTCACATCCACATCATTGCCGCCAATATTCTCTTTCACTACCCTGATACGCTCATCGGCATTTTCAGGGATAGTACCATCTGCATAGATGTAGTCACCATTAGCAAAGCGGTTCTCTACATAGCCGTAAAGCTTCTCAGCACCCTCCTTCAATGGATAGTAGGCGTAAGCCTCAGGATAGTTGCCCGAAGTCATATTCTCTAGCAGACTGCCGTCAGCATTTGCCTTCAGATACTTGTACGGCTTCTTGGTACCCTTCCATGTGCTATTGTTGTCGTAGTAGCGCTTGTTCAGGTAGAAGCCATTCAGGTTATAGGCTACCTCACCATTATAGAACGTGCTGTCGGGCATAGCTTTTGCAAGTCCGTGGTTACCTTCGTCGGTAGTACTGTAGTTCTTACCTTTCTGATAATAGCTATTGACTATCTGCTTAGCACCACTCGTAGTAGCACTAGGATTTCCGAAGACGGCCCTGACGCTGCCATCGGGTGTACCTGTGGTATTAATCCAACAGTTCTCCACATAACCTTCACCCGTATTGGCTATACCGGCAGAAGTGAACGAACCTGTGACACCGAGGTTATAGACCTGTCCGCAGAGCTTGTCAAACAATGAGTTGCTGAGACCGCTCAGGTAGTAACCGTCGCCATGCAACGTACCACTGAAGCACTCGTTCGCGTTGTTAGCGATAGGAGTCCATGCTGTACCCGTATGGTCGATATTGGTACGCAGGATGAACTCGAGGAAGTTGCCACCTTGTACCTGACTCTCGAAAGGTATATGACCCTTGAGATCGCCACTGGCAACAGGAACAGGTTTTCCATGCTCATCATAGGTCTTCGGGATATAGCTCAGGTCGAACAGTTGCTTCATCAGGTCGAGGCCATTCTTGCTGCCCGACGCATCCTTGCTATAGTCGTTGATATAGATCTTCGGCTCGCGCTTCACATCATGGTGGTCTATATAATAGTGGTGCTGCTTAGCCTCCATCACCTTCTTCAGGTCGTGGTAGTTGGCCACGCTTACCTGTACGGCATTCGAATAGGTCTTGCCGAGATAGGTCTTGGCATAATAAGCCACATAATAGTCGTTCTGATACCAGAAGAGAGAGTCGGTAGCCAGGTTGTATTCCTTACCGTTGACATGGCTCTCAGCGTCTGTTGTTGTACAGAACAACTCCCATCCACCACCTGTCACCTCGTAGGCACCTGGTGTTACGTTAGGCTCACGAAGTCCCACCTTGCTACCCGGCAGTACCAGCTGCGGAGCCTTGATGTCCTCGACAAACGGCACACCGCTCTTGAAGTTGATGTGGATGTTCACCACATGGCGCTCGCTGACTGGTGTAATGTTACCTTGGGCGTCGCTCTCCTCGTAGTCGTACTGATAGATGGCGGTGATAATCTTCTCCTTCGAGAGGTCGAAGATGTCCGACTGACGACTTACATAGAGCGTAGAGGTCTCGGTAGGAGCAATACCGTGGATGGTGAAGTTCTTCTGATAGTTAGGTAGTGAACCGTACTCACCACTGGCAATGATAGTACCTACCTGCACCTCATTGTTAACTATACCACCAGCAGCACCGCCAACAACTGTGCTTGAAATAGGCGTAACAGCTGCACCCTTCGGATACTTCTCACGGCAGTAATAATAGACTTTATTTTCATCACTGGACGAGAATACCAGTTCCGTGACATAGCTGCCCATATCTGTGGCGTTATAGTTCTTCGGATCGACAACCATACCTACCGAGTATGATGAAGTACCTATATCGAAGTCTTGGTTGACCACATAGACATGGTAGGTATCATCTACCTTCTTACCATTCTTCACTACGATGCCTGAATAGTGGCGTTGCTCGTTAGGCAGCGACTCATACGTCTCACGGTCAAGTTCATCGCCTCTATATATATTTCCTGAAGCAGTAGTCATATAATACCGCAGATGATTAGGATCTGTATTATCTTCTGCATCCGTCGAAGAACCGTTATACGTTGCCGTATAGTCCACAGGCTTGACGATAGAATAGCTGGCAGGATTGGTCTTAGCCTGATCAGAAGTCGTGAATGGGACAATTTTATCGTTGGTCGAATCATAAGTTGCACCGTCGTACTGATACTTCTTACCATCTGTATACAACAAAGCCGTACCTTGTTCATTCTTACTGTAATACGGGTCGATGAGCAGGTCGAGCGCATCGTAGTTGAAGATGAACTTATCACGGTCATCTGGCGACATAGAGCTCCATGCCTCCAAGCCACGATAGTTCACACCACTCGTGTACCACCTACCACCGTAATTACCTGGATCAGTACAATAGTAAGCAGGCTGAATCTTTTCTTTGATATCATTCTTCAAGTCAAAGAGCATCAACAACGTATCCTTCTTCTCCTTAGTGATGCCGGTCACAGCTTTAATCGCTGCTATAGTCGTTAAGTCACCTGCGCCCTCTGAAATTTTATTCATGGCGGTATTGACCCTCGCAACATAACCATTCTTGTCTGCTTCCGACATCTTGCTGTTCAAGTAGATAAACTCTGCCTTGTCCATCTGGATGGTGCTGGTACAGATAAAGGCAGGAGCTACGCTACCGGCATATTGAGATTTGACGGTATAAGTATTCTCGTTTTGGTCGGCTACCGCTGATGCATTGATGGTATATCCGTAGTTCCAGTTCTGGCTGCTGATACCTGCTTCGTTCGTCACGATATAGGCAGGCTCAAAGGTAGCCTGAGGATTGCTTTGGGCATGCTCTGTGATCCAACTAGCATGATTATATCTAATATCCTTATGCCCATCTTCCACACTCTTCGAGATGATGTCACCTTTCTTATAGTCGAGCTGTCCGAGGACTTCACCACCACTCGTTGTCTTGAGTCGGTAGGTCGGACCGTCTTCGTAGTCAGTCGGATGATTATCGTAGTCACTATCACCCTTCTGTTTCTTTGAATGATCAGCTTCTTCACGCTTTGTGTACCACGTATCCCACTTCGAGGGGTTGTTCACCTTATAGGTCAGCAGATAACCCGTATCGTGACTGAGGTTATTCGAAGAACGGAACGCATCGTCAAAGGCCAAATATACGTCTTGGTTTTCTTTGTTCTTCACTACAACAGGGTTGCCATTGGCATCCTTGGTCGCCTTCAAAACAGCAGGAACAGTTTTCGAATCAATCACCTGTGGATTGGACTCAGCAGTTGTCTTGTACCCATTATATTCGTCTGGTAACATCACATCACCAGGTGCGAACCATTTATCACCAATCTTACAGCTGTCTTTGACGACATACGTCTGAGGCTTGAACAGATTCTGCTCTGATTTACTCAACTTATACCAATCCCAATAGCTAATGGGGTCGTTCTTATAATAGGTGACATCGTTGATGACAAGCTTCTTGTCGTTTTCAAGAACAACACCCTGCGAAGCATAATAAGCATAGAGGTTAGGCTGAACATTGACCAACTTCATGGTACCATGTGAAGCGGCAGTGATGGTTAATGGGATATCAACCGTCTCGCTGTAGGCATTTGGAGCACCTGTGTAAGCAGAGATGTACTGGTCGTAAACATATACCGAACCCTTGATATACCAATAGTGGGCAGGTACGGCATCGCTACCGCTGTACTTACCACTGATGTTATAACAGTCGTCGATAATGGTCTGGGTGCTATGTACGAAGTTTCCGGAGGTCTCCCACTCCACATCAGCACCATCATACGTGAAGCTCTTGCGGGTGACAGCACCATTGTTCAGAGCTGTTAGCGTGGTTTGGGTGGCACCCGACGAACAACCTATTTTATGCACATTCTTGGCATAGACGAAGCCACCACCAATACCGGTCTGCACATTAATCAGGTCGAGCTCTACGATACCAGTGATATAGCCCCAGTCTTTCTCGTTGAGTTCCTTACCCGTACTCTTCTCGGAGGTCAGTTCCAGATAGACACCCGAAGCCAGCGCCACCTTGTTCATGCTGTTACCATTGTTACGCCTACGTTCCTTGATGTAGCCTGCCTTCCAGTCGTAGAAGGTTGCTGTACCGTATGCCTTGGAGGCCACCTCTGTACCACCGTTATTGTATGCCGCAGATGCTGCCTTGTAGTCAGGATTAGAGGTATTATCAGTAACACGCTTATCGCTGAAGTTTACGTCGCTGGTGAGGGCACCTAAGTAGTTCACGTTACTATAGATACCGAAGTAGTTGCCGTGAACAGCCTTGTCTGTAGATGCGTCAGATGAAATGACGGACGCCTTCTTGTTGAGTGACACCTCACGTACACGGTTGATGGTGTAGTTGGTAAAGTCGGTAATCTCAGGCACACGGTCGCGGGCACCCTGCATCACCATACGCGAACCGAACACACCGCAGAAGTCAGCACGCTGAACACTGTTCATCAGACGTCCGGCATAGACGGGCAGCACACCACTCAACTTCCAGAAGTTTGCATCATTGGCTGGGTTTGGTATCCAACCTTCTGTTTGGTGATTTACCAAAACATCTACATTATTATATTTTACAGATTCATACACTCCAGAACCCGACGAAGTCTCCTTCAGGAACAAGGTCAGCAGGTCGTCACGCGTGATGGTAGAAGCCTTCGGATGTTCATTACTTAGAGGATAATAGGGTGTGCCGTCTTTGTCCTGACATTCTTTCATACAGGTGTAACGCAGCTCATAGTAGTCCGCCTCACGATCAAGAAGGCCATTATATTCATCGATTGTTATTTCTTGTTTAATGGTATAGTAGTCAGTACCATAGTTGGTGATGTTCAACTCACGATAGCCGTCAACCAGCGTCAGGTTACCATCGCCATACAGACCACCAGTGTGATCGGTACCCAACGTGATGAGGTCGCGGTGATAGACATCATTGATGGAAGCAGTAGCATTGCCAAACACAGACGGTGTATTGGCATTGGCGGTAGAAGAACCTGCCGACGTGTTACCACCGGCAAACACCGCATTGTGGATAATGATACCGAAATCGTCCAGCTTGCCCCATGTGGCTGCATCAGTTCCGTTCTTGGCACTTAAACGATTGAGGTCTGCCGTAGGAACATACTTTTTGGTTAAATCTTTGGCTATATAGTCCGATTCATGAACATGTACAGTACCTTTATCAGGTTTTACCTTAGCCCACGGCTCAATGACCACCTTACAGTCCTCGGTAAGCTCATAGCCATTAACAAAAGCGTTATTCTCATATTTATAATAATAGCCCTCCTTATCTTCATCATAACGGACACCGGATTTCTTACCAATGCCAATGCTTCCACCTGGTAAATTATAGGCACTATATACATAACCGACATCACCGCCACCAAACACGTTACCGTCGCCTTTGGCAACACCAGCATAAGTACCAACCTCGCCACCATAGACATTTACCTCGGTCTGTCCGAAGATAAAGCCATCGCAGTCGAGCGAGCCGTGTGTACCCAGGTTGTTATAGCCTCGACCACCACCGAACACGTTGCGGTCCACATTGCCTTCATACAGTTTGACATTGGTCTTACCGGCCTTATAGATAGTGGGGGCACCATCAATCATCACCGCACGACCTACGGCAGCTATCTCACCACCTCCGAAGACGCTGGTACGAACATGACCACCATACATCGTCACGTTGGAAACATCGACACTACTGTTATCAATATAACCACCACCATAGAGGCTGCCCGCCTCATAGAGGCTGTTGCTACCCAGCCACACTTTACCCGTCTTGTCGAAATAGGTTTCATCGTTAAGCTTCGCCTCGTAACGGGCTGGGTAAGTAGTAGTAGGATTCTGGGCGTTTGGATCAGGAGTGGGCGCATCTATCACCGCACCCTTATCGTCCTGCATCTTACCTGCATCCAGATGGACATAGCCTACATAGCCATTGCGGAGCGTGAGGTTTGCCTCACCAAACACGGCACCACCCTCGCCACCACCATAGGCATTACGCTGAATGGCAGGTACACCCTTTGTGAAGCCATAGCCGTCGATGTCGCTTTGATAATCCTGATGAATACCGATGACGACGTGGGTCTCACCATCGATATCGTTCGTGGTTTCTCCGGCCATAGAATAGTATTTACCATTCACCGTTGTTCCTGTATGATTGCCGACATTACCCTTCCATCCGCCACCATAGACGTTACGGGCCGTACCACCTTGGATGTAGGCATTGGCACTGGCGGTAAAGTTCTTGGCACCAAAGACGTCATAGACACCACCGGAAGTACCGGCAGCATAGAGGTCTTTCTTGACTACTCCACCCAGCAGGGCAATATACGTGGTGCCATAGGTATCACCACTCATCGGTATGGAATCAACACCCAGTCCACCACCGTAGGCATAGCCTTCGACGACGGCCCCTTCGTTGATGATGACGTGGGTATTGAACTTAGTCTTATTCTTGAACAGGTTGGCTGTTTCCGCATCATCAGCCAACTCAGGACGGGCCGTGACGTTGGTGAAGTTGGTAAGAGTATTGTTTATATAACTTTTTGGGAATTCTTTTCCTTGGTCTGGTGTTGGGTCATAGTATTCACCCAGCGTCCATGCCATTTTCCAATCAGCCTGCCATTCTGTTAGATATTCTGACATCAACGCACCATTAGTGCCACCTACTTTTCCGCCTACCCATCGTGTGGGATCCTTCCATTTCGGATCGGTGACTGCAATGGTGTCTGAGGGTCTCGTTGTATATAAACTAATGTATTTCTCTACACTCTCTGCGTTGAGCACATGGCCCATCTGTCCGCCACCATAGACCTCATAGACCTTGGCACCACTCTCCAGGTTGACCTCGGTATATTCCGACCAGGTGTCCACACCCTTACCTGCGCCATAGACAGTGCCCAGATAGCCTTTCTCTTTGTTAGACCATACTGGTGAGGTGATGTTCACATGGGTATAGATTGAACGACGCTCGTTGTTGTTACCACCATAGATAGCACCAGTGACGCGGGCTTTCTCGCTGGTGTTTTTGTAGTTGACATTGGTCTCATAAACATCGCAAGGAGGCAGGATCAACGTACCGTAAGCACCACCGAAGATGTTATTTATATTGATAGTTGACTCAGCTGGCACATTGACCACCGTACGTCGGGTGATACCTTGTTTATAGCTACCACCGTATGCAGCGCGGATTTTTCCGTTAATCAGATCGACAACGGCAGAAGCCTGATCCTTGACAGAGGTTGCAGCATTAGCAGCAACCACCTGGCGCATGCCCACTCCATTGTAGGAACCGGCACCAAAGACCACAGCATCCTTGAAGGTTTCGGTATTAGGCATATCGACCAGCACATAGCTGAAGTCCTGCATCTTATCACCACGACGGTCACCGTCACGACCCTGACCGGCACCATAGACTTCGCCAAGATAGTTGGCCTTGTTGTTATCATTGTCTTCCAAAGGACTCAGGTTGACGAAGGCATTGGACATGTAAGGCAACTTTTTGTTGGTTCCTATACCATCTATACGGTTCCAATAGGGCCCCGTTGTCGAATAGTCGTAGTCACCATAGCAGCCACCGAAGATACCTCCTACCCGGCCCTGCTTATACTCCGTATAGGCGGAAGCGGTGAGCTGATAAGGGTTCTGGTTTTCGTTGGTATATCCGTAAATCTTAGAAATGGTTCCTGAGTTGAGTCGGTCGGCATAGTTCTTGCTTCCGTAAATCAGACCGCCCAGGTCGTTACCACCATAGGTATAGTCGCGCACCCACGGGAATCCGGTAATCGTCGTCGCATTATCACCTGTGCCTTCCGTCCACTGACCGATATAGGTCTCGGTATATCCTAAGATGTCGGCATTACAGCTGCCGGCAAAGGTGTCGAACACACGACCGTGACCCAGATTGATGCGGGTGTTACCCATAATCGGGCCCTCGAAACCACCACCATAGATAAACTCAGCCTCCGCCATGTCCTCACTGGAGTCGGCGCGCTTGGAAGCGCCAGGATTTCTACCATGAACATTGATGACGGTGCTGTAGGCAGGGTTATAGGTGTAATGTTTGTTATTGAATACGTAATCGTAGTTTTGCTCGTTAGTTTCTGTCGTCTCCTGAATGTCCTCTACCACAGTTGCATTATTATCCTCCAAGGACTTACCGATAACACCTTGCTCACTACCGCCAAAGATCTGGAACATATAGCCCCTGTTCAGGTTGACAGTGGTACGTCCCCATATCTCGGAGTCCTTACCATAGCCACCGGCAAACAGGTTCAGGGCAGTACCGAGCACATCCATACCTTGCTCGTCGAGGATGACTCCCGAACGACGTGCAGTAATGTTATAGTGCTGGTGACCATAGAGGGTAGCCTCGCCCACCAAGTCCTCAGCCACTGAGTCGAACACGCCATACGTGCCGTCACGATCGACAAGGGAGCCATTGACATTGATGACCACATCGCCATTGACATGACCACTCTCATAGCAGCCACCATAGATGTTACCACCCTTGAAGCGGCGCTGCAGGTCAGCGTCAGTGGTGTTATAGTCCTTTCCTGTCTGCATAGCAGGCACATCGGTTGAGGTAATCACATCCTTGTTATTGCCTATCCAGGTGTTCCACTCCAACAGTTGTGACTTATCCTCCACATTCTTCCAACGCTTGGGCTGTAACTTCAGGCCAGAGAGGTTCAGCCTCAGCTTAGGAGCACCATTAGGTGCCAAACCCAGCAGACCGCCTCGGTACTCGACATTCAAACCGTCAGCTGCAGGAACCAAAGCCTTGTTGCTACCACCTACCAGTTTGTCGAAGATGATGACTTTATAGTTGATATTAATTTCGGTAGTGGCATTGTTACGCATACTACCGACATTACCACCGCAATAGAATGAACCGAAGTAGGTGCTATAGTCCTTATAGGTATCGAGGTCGTTCTCATCCTCACCGTCGAACACCACGCGAGGGCCGGCCTCCATCACCACGCCGTCCATATATTTGGCAAAAGCGGTCTTACCCGTATTTGTCTCATCCAAATCTGTTCCGTCCAAAGAAGTACTGGTGAAAGCTATGTTGCTATAATCATAGTTTTCGTTATTCACAGTGACCGAACCATTATAGCGTTGGAGCACGTCTTCCCTAATCATGTTAGCACCGTTGTTAGCCAGGAACACGGAGTCGGAATAGACGTGAGAACCGATTTTCAGCTCTATTCGGTAATTGCTCTTGACAGGTTTCAGCGTAGCACTGTTACCTCCCAGATAGACAGCACCGCCAATGACGGTAGGCTTTGCCTCGGTACCATGAAGGCGCAACGACACCTGTTCGGCATTGGGACGGAACAGGTTCAGGGCCTCGGCAGACTTGAAGCTCTTTTGTTCAGGGGTTGCTAATTTGGCGAAGTCACCATCTGCCCAGGTAGAATATTTCTGTTTCAGCAGCGAATCGACGTTGTAGTAGAAGTCGCCATATTTCGGTGAGGTCTTGAGGGCAGGGTTGTCGGTATAGGCATAGGAGCCGTTACCACCACCATAGACACAGCCCTTGATGCTGGAGTAGATACCAATGGCGCTACCACCAGAAACCTTACCCGTGATATCGTTACCACCATAGACATTGGTGATGTCACCACCATAAATCAGGACACGGGCAGCCAGTCCAGAGGGGAACTTATAACCCTCGATGGTGCCGACCTCGGGTTCCTGTCCGTTATCCAGCAAGGGACGCACTGGAGCCTTACGACAACCGGCAAAGACATTGGTCACCGTCAGGTTTCCCCCATCGTCGGGCTGTACCACCAACAGGATACCGTCGGGACTGTTCATGGCTCCCTCGTTACCACCGCTATAGAGGTTCTCGATGGAACCGTTGTTAAGGTGCCAGGAAGGACGAATGCTCATGGCTGCCTTGTTATTACCTCCGAAGACACTCGAGAAGTTGTACTTACCCATCTGGTCGAAGAACTCGGTGTTGATGCCCATTGCCTGCAAATCTGCGTCAGAAATAATATCATTATCATTTCCCACGATATCATCAGTACCCGCCAGTTTCCAAGGTGTGCTGGTATTGTTGATACAGATGTTGGCAGCACGCGTCACCGTAGCATTATTACCACCGGCGTAGGCACTACCGAAGGTGCCACCGTGAAGATCAACGTAGGTACGGGCTACATGGGGTTTGTCGATACCTCGGATGATATTGTTCTCGCTGAGTGTTACGTCCCACTTATAAGCATCGGTACTGTTGACGGTATAACGGTAGTCGCCATTACCTCCGCCAAAGAGACGACCGATAAAGATATGATAGGGCTGGGTGGTCTGAGCGGTTGGACCAGTGCCTGTCGTTTCTTTACGCTCGGGAGTTGTCAGAACAAAGGTGCTGACATCCTTCAGTCCATTATGGTCTGAATGTTGGCTTTGTTCGGAAGTGGAGGAATTGTGATGACTATCTTGGTCGATACGTGAATCGGGTTTTTCCAACGAAGAGTTAATGGCTTCCAAGGAACCAATGGTTCCGGAGATGTCGTTACCACCATAGACCGCATTGATGATGATATCGCTGCTGATATGCTCACCATCGATATTGACAAAGGTACATCCGGCAACGTCAGCCTGACGGGCACCGCCAAAGACACTGCCTTCCAGACGACCGCCAAATACCTTGACATTGGTGGAACCACCCAGGTTACCGGCATTACCACCACCATAGACATTGCCGGCAATAGTAATCTGCGCCTGCACTGCCGTAGCAGCGAGGAGCATCAACATGCTTATTATGGAAACCTTATATCTCATTATTCACTCTTCACTTTTCACTTTTCACTGTTCACTGTTCACTGAATAGTCACTTCCGGGTTGTTCAAGTCGTCATCCGACAACTGGTAGAGGTAGGTAGGCTCGACGGTCAAGACGACCTCCTTCTTCTGACCCATTACCGGCAGTGCCCCACTCAGGTTATTGCTCGCCGTACGGGTGCTCAGCAGGTTGTTTTTCAGGTCGTACACCTCGTATTGACTCTCCAGTATGAAGTTCTCAGACAGTCCTGTACCCACCGCCACATTGATGCCACTGCTCACACTGACACCCGTGGTAGTCAATTCTACGGGAGTAGTTGTGTTTAACAGCGTGGTAGTATAAGTCTGATCTGTGCCTTCAGCCGTATAGCTGATGGTAACGACATCCTCGGTATTTGCTGGCAGATTAATCGTTGCCGAGATAGAACTTTTGGACGTGGTCTTGATGGTCAGCGACTTCACCTTAATCTTACGCAACTGGCTATAGCGGGAACCTATCTTAAACTTAAAATCGACATGACCCAACATGTGCTCGAGGAGCAGGTTGAGGACAGTCACATCATTATAATCACTGTTCTTATATTCAAACTCAAAAGTGCCACGAAGCGGTAATGCCGACGTCTCGTGAACCCTGACACCAGTCACAATACAGATATCCTCCGGACTGATGGGCTGGATGCCGCTGAGCTTTATCTGGCGTTGACCGAGAACCTCGCCCGTAATGCCCTCTATAGCAGGCATATAGCCGTAAAGCCAGAAATTATGCGTGCCGGGTTTTACCTTCAGGTTCTGTGCCCTCCAGTAGTGGGTGGCTGTCTCGTTATGGTATTTGAAGGCACCCTCGTACGTACCATAATCATCTTGGAGGAACACATGGATGTCACCCATCCCACTGTCCGTTGTTCCGGCACGCGTCACTCCCCGCAGTTCAATGCGTGCATCTTCCCATTCCTCCTGTTGCTCCTGTCGTGTATCATCGGCAGAATCGGAAGAACAGGCTGTCACCAGCAACATCAGCATGCTGCCCATCAACCATCCGATATGTCTCATTTCACTATTCACTATTCACTTTTCACTATTCACTAGGCGCTTGCGCCGCTTACCAATTATATAATGAGTGTTCACTAGGTTCGGTAGTTACCCAATCCTTGAAGTGTACATCCACGATACGCATCTTGGCCCACGCCAGGTAGGCATAGATTATCCACGTGTGGTTACGCGAGAAATAGGGTTGCCACTCATTAGGATCCGCAGGTCCCACCATTTTGAAGGTGATAGACTGCTCATCGCCATAGGCTGCAGCCCCCTTCTCCTTTACCTTATAATATATAGTACCCGACAGCTGCTTGTTGCTCTCGCGCAGATAGAGGCGTCGCTCCGTGAGACGAGGCGCCGATTCTCCCTCGTGTATCGTCAAGCCGTCAGCTATCAGGCGTTCATAGTCCTGTGCCGTACAGTCAGTCTTGTCGTTACGCAGACGGTCCCACGCATAGTGGGCAGGGTCAGCACAGATAGCCGTTTCGTCAATGGAGAACAACGAGGATGTAACAGCAGTGTTGTAGGTATCACCTATTTTATAATAATTATTATCAGGATCATATGGAATATCCAGGAACAGATTTTCCTGAGTAGGTATCATATTGGCATCAAAGGTCACCCGCGTAATCTTCAGTCCGTCGAAGTCGTTAGAGCACGAGAATATAAAGCGAGCCTTCGACACGGCACGGGCCAGCTTGACCTTTGCCATCTCAGTGGAGGAGGTGCCAAGGGTCAGCACAGGCTTGTTGCCAGAGACGGTCTGGTTAGTCAGCTTACCCGACATGGGAAGACCTTCGAAAGGCACTGCGGTGACGGGATTTGTCACACCGAAATAGTTTTCTGCAAGCACAGCATTTTCCAAGTCAGTCTTTGCCGTGTGCTCGTCGAAGTTCAAGCCGCAGTTATTGGAGGTTACATTAGCCAACACATAGACATCGACGGCAGGACGACTATTTAAAGAAGCAAAAGTATCGTCAATAGGCAGCTCGAACTTATACGTATCATTATCAGCAGTAGTCTGCTGGAAGGCATTGGTCTTGAAATAGGTGACCAGCTTATGGTCTCCTGCTCCATCCTCAACAAAGTTTGCATCACACTTATTATGTGTGTACACCCATATCTGCAGCGTATGGATGGCTTTCTCCTCCGTGGGGTCTGCATCTACTTGACCAGTATTACCACGGGTGGGCACTGCCTGACCTGGGGCATAGACATAGATGTTAAGCACGGAAGAACCATCGGTAGGTGGTGTCGGAACATCTGTTCCAGAGTCTGAACCACCGGAACAAGACAGGAATAATAAAAATGAGAAATGAGTAATGAGAAATGAGAAATGTAAATGAGAAATGAAGAAATGACATTTCCCCATCAAGCCATCAAGCATTGAATTAGTGGATCCACCCCTACGAGTAGTTCCCAACACCCTATTTATAATATATATCATTCGTTCCATTTCTCATTTATATTTTTGAACTTCTGCCTTTGCGGCATCATTCTTCATTTGCATTTCTCATTTCTCATTCCTCACTTCTCATTTGGGCCGTAGGCCCTTTTACAGTATAACGTCAGTTGTTTCAGCCTGTACCCACTTCGGAGTCAGCTCCAGTCCCATCTCCAGTCGGGGTGACATCAGGTTGGGCAGCACGTTGTAGGCCTTTGCCAGACTAGTGACTGTGACGTTTACCGTCGTGACATAATCCTGAGTGAACACGCGGTTATCACAGACCTTAGGGTTATTCTCTACGTTTGTTGGCACCACCTCTCCCACCAGGTAGAACTTCGTTCCTCGATAGACCGTGCCGTTGTAGCCATAGAAGTCCTGATCGCTATTATTCTCGAACTCCAGCACCAGCTTCAGGCTTCTGCCAGTATAGCTTTGCAGCACCAAGGTCTGGATGTAGTTTTCATTTGTAGAGGTACTGAGGTAGAAGGGGGTATCCGTCGTACCATTGGTATTCACCTGGCTATCATAGATGAAGCGCATGTCTGCCTCAGAATAAACCGGATAGACGGTCTCAGGTCGGAAGTCGAATCCTACAGGCAGCTGACCTCCCACGATGATTCCCGTGAGCTTGAAGTTTCCTGTTCCAACCGTGACATTATTATTTTTCGAATCCTGAAGGGAAGATGCTGTTTGCTGCAGCTGTACTTTCAGCTGACCTACGCCATACTGCAAGGGGTCAAACATGGCGACTGTCTTGGTGGAAGACGTCACGGGACCTTGCGTAAAGCCGGAAAGCACAGCAGTCTCATCATTATCCGATACTTTTTTCCAGTTATTCTTTGTCGAGAAATTGTCTGACAACTTCTCACTGGATACCCATGTAGAACTGTTGCCGTAATAATAGATCTCTGCTGGATAGGTGAAACGCTCCAGGTTGTTGATGTCGGCAATGGTGGTGGTCTGCGTCTCAGGAACAAACTTAACGCCATCCCAACGCACAACAGCTGCACCGTCGGGAAGATAGAGGGAGGCGGGGAAGTTTTTCCACTCACCTGTAGATGGATTCAACTTATTTAACTGTGCGTCAATATTTTCAATAATCTTATCCCTTATCTGGTCATCTTCAGAATTTTCTGTCAGTGTCACTGCATTTAAACTTATCTTGAGCCCTTCCACCCATGCCTTTACATTAGCCGAAGAGCCAGGAAGCACCTCGCCCACCTCGTCGGAGAGCTGGTTGGTGAAGTTCTTGAACAACAACTTCAAATCGTTATTCATCGACGTACTATTGGTGGGGTCGGCATAATCTTTCCACGTCTTGATATTCTCGCCCTCACCAATAGAGGTGTTGGCAATGTCAGTAAGATAATCTGCCAGTTGTTCGGGTAGAGTCTTCACCTGCTCAGTTCCTAAATAGTCAGATGCGCTCTGAATAGTCCTCAGACGGAAACTGATGTTGGCAGGCTGATAGTCGTTGAAGGTAGCATCCAGTACCCCCTTCAGCCATGAAGAAACGTTAGTGTTGGAAGAGGCGTATGCTAAGATGGCATTAGTGCCTTGGCTGAACTCACAAGAGGAAGTGAAGAAGGGATAGGAATTGCGAGGCTGGTCGAAATAGCCAATAGGGGTCGAGGTGCATACGTCGCTGACACCTACGGGTACACTCACATTCTCCACTGTAAAAGGAATAGCACACTGCAGGGCTATATTGTTCTCCGTTCCCACAGTATATCCAGAAGCCATACGGGTAATACCCGAAATGCCTGGCGAAGCAGCCTTCGTCACCGTCAGGGCAAAATCGACGGAAACAGGCTGGTATGCAGTCGGCTGGGGAACATCGTCGTTGGCACAAGAAGCGAAGAGCAAATGAGAAATACAAATGACAAATGAGGAAATGGCCCCACCCTTACGAGCAGTTCCCATTGCCTTATCAATAAAATATATCATTTGTCTCATTCCTAATTCCTATATTTAAAGTTCTGCCTTTGCGGCAGCATTTCTCATTCTTCGACCTAAAGGTGCGAAGCGACCAAAGGTCGAGTTCTCATTTGGACCGAAGGTCCTTACAGGTCCGGGTTATACGTTCCTCCAGGTTTCCAGTCGAGCGTCACGCTGACACCCACCTCCTGGGCTTCAGGCTGTATCTCACCCTGTTCACCGATGCGTGCCTTGACAATCTTAAACTGACCGGCTCGCAGGGGCTCTTTAATACCCAAGACGGTTCGTGTCGTCGTGCCATCATCCTGACGAAGGAAGATATGAAACTCCCACAACACCTCCTCGCCGGGCTGGGCGATAAAGGGGTCGGTAGTCTCAATGACTGAGCGCGTGCTGCCATCCATTGCCTGAGCAGGCTGAGGTGCAGAGGGCTCTGGTGAGGGGAAGTTGACGGAAACGAAGCCGATATGTCCGTTTTCATCGGGCTCCAGTCGCTTGGTACGTATCAAGGGAGCAGGCTTCGTATATTCATAGACGCTGTCGGCGATATGGAAAGCGGTGGCAAAGCCAGTGGCAAAGACCTGCATCCTGCTGATGTCGTGACCTTGTGGGTCAACAGCCAGCATAGCCGAACAGTTAGCCATATAGAGCTTGACATTGAATGTCTGGTCGATACCCTCAATCATCTCCATATACTGACGAGCGGTGAAGATACCGGTGTTGTGCGACTCGATGGTGTCGCCCGCTACCTGTCGCAAGGTAGCAGTCATGCAGTTCTCCACTCCATCGAGATATACCACGGGGTCGTCCTCGATATTGGCAACGGCCAGGTGCATATATTTCTGACGGGGGATGTAGAGCGTGTAGCTGTGCTCGGAGTTGTTCATGACGTGCTCGTCGTGATGGAGCAAGCCCATGTTACCTCCCACAGCATAGAAGGAGAGGTTGACGTCCTTGGCAAAGTCGGTGAATATCCCGCCCAGATAGTCTCTCAGCGAAGCAACCAAGGCGAGGTCCGTCACAGCGTTCAGCTGCGTCTGCACCTCCGTCGATACATTGGTGACCAGCTTCAGCTCATAGTCCATCTGCGCCTGCTCGCCGCAGTCGTCCAGATTATCGTCAATCGAAGAGCATCCTGCGAGGACTGCCATCATGGCAATCCCCGCAATCATGCTTGCTATGTTCAGTTTACGTTTCAACTTCTCTATCTATTAATGTTTTATCTTGCTCCCATTAATGGGAATTCTTTTTTCCCAGGCAGGGAAAAATATTTTCCTGGGCAGGAAAAAAGTTTTTCTCTGCGAGGGGAAGAGGATTAATTAAAAACAATGTTATCAAATGTTAAACCTGTCTTCCATGCTAAATCAACAGACAAGCCAAATACCATTTGTGTTGAACGCAAGTCAGGAATGGTAGAGTAGGCTTTCTGAAGTGAAGTAGCATTCAGTGAGAATGTTGCTGTCGTCTTTGCATCACGGATGAAGACACGATTGATATTGTAACCGTCATCTGTTGTTTTAAAGCTAACATGTTTTGTCCAATCAATCGCATTCGCGGCAAATGTAGTTGGATCCAAAGAGCCAATGAGATAGAACGACTGTCCTGCTTTAATTAAGCCATCCCTACCAAAGAAATCCTTGCTAGCCACAAACTCCACAGCTACATTAACCGGACTTTGTTCCCCACTTTTATAGTTATCTAACGCCAAAGTGTAATACGAAGCAGTAGGTGTTGTACTATTACCCACTATAAGTGTTCCTGCAGAAGAGCCTGCAGCATCTACTTTATCGTAGATAGCATAGTCGGGGGTTGCTGAAGTAGCGGGTAAATAATCAAATCTAGCAGTCGTAGGTTGACCACCAATTATAATACCCGTTACCTTCAAAAAGTCATTTTCTCCAGATAAATCTATTGACTGATTTTCAATGTCATTTCCAGTAATAGCATCATTATATGTTACATTATGAGCATTATCCGTAAAGGTGGAAGCAGTTGAAGACACTGTTGAATAAAGCTGGGCAGCACCATAAGTAACATTCTCCTTCATAGCAACAGCACGAGTGGAGGCATTGACGGCTGATTGAGTCCACGTTGTCCAGTTTCCATCATTCAACCAAGTAACTGAGTTATTAGGAAGTTCGCTTGTTGTAACACTAGAAGTGGTTGCTCTCAAACCAGAATTGCAGTAATATGTTAATTCCGAAGGATAGGTAAATTTATTCATCGGAGTTGCAATAGTAGCCGCACCAATAGTTCCGTTGTTCGTATATGCAAACTGGTTTGGGCTTGTAGAAGAATTAAATGTCAAAATAGCAGAACCATCAGGTAAATTCTGAGGATACTCTGTAGTTGTTGTTGGCAAGTCCGAATCTTTAAATGATGCCACACCAGTAGTAATTGTAAAGTTGGTTTCAATTGCTGCTATAACTGCATTTGCAATCGCTTGGGGATCTCCTGCTTCATGGGATGAAACGTCTTGTAAACTAGCATGCAAGGCGGCAATTGTTGATAAAATAGCACGAGCAGAACCTTGACGAACACCATTTGTTGATATGCTAATGAACTGCTGATATGCATCTGCTAAAGCCTTGTAATGAGAAGATTCTGCATCATTAGCATCTCTTTTTGCAACCGTACCTGCCCAAGTCTTGGTATCATCACTTCCAACTTTTGCACCTACTACTGCATTCAAGTAAGCGAGTAAAGTGGCTTCGTCAGATGTCATCGAAGCAGAAACTATGGGTTGCAAACTAAAGCTAATATTACCAACTGATGTCTGACCTGAAACAGTATAGTTCAACTTACCTGTTGTAGCAGGAGTTGAAGGTGTACCATTAACCGTTTTTGCATAAAACAGGAAATTAGTCGTAGCTGTGGGAATGTACAAAGTGTACCACTTGCTAGAATTGTCTGTTTGTGTTGGCGTGGTTCCATTCAATACAGCAGTAGAAGGATAGTCAGCCAGACTAAGCACCTGACCAGATCCTATAGTAGTAGTTGTTGTAGGAAGAGTAGGGAAACACAACAGATACATATTGTTCAGTCCCTGGAAATCTCCGGCACCAGCAGCTGCAGTAGTCATACGAGTGCGCTCACCGGGTTGTGTCACGTTAATAACAAACTCTGTTTTAACGGTATTGGTCTCTGGGTTGTAATTGGGATTGATATCCTCTGCCACGTCATTGCTGGACGAGCATGCGGTGAATCCAACTGCGCCTGTGAGAGCTATCGCGCCCATCAAAGCTAAATTCTTCATTTTCTTCATCTTGTTAAAATGTTGGTTATTACTATTTTTTGTTTTTTTCTCACTAAATATGTTGTTATTCTGTTTTCGTAAGGGTTTCCAGACGACGGAGGTTCTCCTGGGCATCGCTGTTGCCATTGGCGGCAGCACGACGGAAAGTGGAGAGGGCCTCGTCCTGATGACCAGTGAGCCAGAGGGCAGTGGCTAAGGCATTCTGGGCGCGCTCGTCGGTGCGAACCGTCTGCAACAGGCGGAGAGCCTCACGGTGACAGTCGATGCAGTCGGTGGTGAGCAGCTCGCTGGCCTCGTTGATGGTGGCTGCTGCCTTGTCAGGAGCATAGTCGTAGTAGATGCGGATATAACCGGAGTTACGCTGATCCTTCAGAACATGCTCCTTGATATAAGTCCACGTGCGACCGTTGTCTAACTGCTTGATGCGTTGCTCGCGCATCACGTCGTCGCTCTCCTGGTCAATGACCTTGATGACTTGTTGCAAATCGACGGGGTGTTCTGCACCTTCCTTCACAAGGTCGTTCAACTGGTCGCGGAACTCTGTCCAGGCCTCACTGCCTCCCACGGTCTCGAAAAGCGTATCGGGAACACTGACATTCTGCTGGATATAATGCTGTAAAGACAACGCACGGTTCAGAGCCAGACGCTCGTTGACGGCAGGGGCACCATCGATGGAAGCCAGTCCAACCAGCTGGATCTTCTTCACACTGCTGGTGGAATCGGCCATAATCTGACGGGTGATATCCACAATCCTGTCCAGAACAGCGCGATTGTCGCGGTAATTGGCATTGAGCTGTGACTTGCCTAAATCGTAATGAACGAAGAGGGCACCCTTCTCTTTGCGGAGAATACGGGTACGGTCGTAAGGGCGATATTCGGAGATATGAGCCACGACGGCATTGTCTTTCTGCAACTGACCTGCGCGTCCCTTGAACTCGGGAACTGGCGAAAGGGCAGGAACAAAGGGCCTTACAACTACCGCAGCGGTAACAGGAGCCTCTACTGCAGGCAGAAACACAGGCTCGTCAACCTTGCGAGGGCGACCCGGAATGTTATAGACAATGCTTACTCCTGCCTGAGGCATGACAAAGACTTTCTTGTCGGTGCCTATCTTCGTACCACAATGACCGCACTCATAACGGTCGTACTTGGTATATCCGATGGCTGCTCCGATGTGGGCCTCCAGATTCCAGAAACGTCCTAAAGGCCACGAATATCCATAATAGGCTCCGATGGCACCAAGATCGCCCTGACGACGCTCGTCACGAACGGACTTCCACAGCCCGAAGGGAAACTTGACATCAGCGACGTTGTAATGGCTGTAAATGAGATTGACGCCAAAGAAATGATGAACATCCACAGAGTCGGTCCAATAGCGCACATCAGGAGCCAATAGTAAGTGTTTCCATTTTTTGGATGTATTGTCGTCGGTAGGCCAAGGGCGATAACCAGCAGTCAAGCCCATAGACCAGTGCGGAGACAGACGGACGCCCATCCGGAGATTGGGAGTCAGCCATATATCGTAGAGCAAGTTATTGCTGAGTGTCACCTGTTGAGCTGACACTAACTGCGTAATGAATAGCAGCAGCACTAATAACGATTTCCGATAATTTAGTTCCTTTTTCATACCTTTGCTACAATCTTGTTGACGATTTTTCGTCATGTTTATTCTGCAAAAGTACTAAAAATATATAAGGAACGAAACATAATTTAACGGAAGATTGACCAAAATTGTCCGCTATATCCACAAATTTGTCATTTTAACGGCATCAACGGACAAAATTGTAGGTATTCAGACAACATTTAGTTATCTACTGGGGGGGGTAGTCTCGCCGATAGAAGCGCGATAATCAGAAGGGGTAATGCCAAAGGTATCGCGGAAATGATTGACGAAAGTAGTGGTACTTTTGATACCACACATATCGGCAATGGCGGCAATAGTCAGCTCGGGATGCTCCTTCAACAGGGCAACAGCATACTCCATACGCTTCATCTTGATATAGCCGGAAACGTTGGTATGCGCGTATTTATGGACGATGGGGGCTATCGAGTTCTTATCAACACCCATAAGGCGCATCAGGTCGTCACGTCCAAAATCAGGGCTACGGAACAGCTCCTCCTTGATAATGCGCTTGTCCATCTCCTTGAAACGACGCTTCTCTTCATGGGTATTTGCATCATTTCCGCCCATTTCAACGGGAACTCGGTCACCATTTTGAAGCACCACATCACGATAATACATCAACTCGTCGATGGTAGCCATCATCACCTTGGTCCTTTTACGGGTCTGCAAGTGGTGGAAGAAGGCTACCAACATCAACAGTATCAGTATAATCAGAATGGAGATGCCTATGGAAAGCTGGAGATTCTGGCTGGCTATCAAGTGCTCACGACTAAGGTCCTCACGTGCCTCTCTGGAAAAATAGTTCAGATTGTCGATATGCAGCGAGTCTGTCAACCTGGTCAAGGCGGAATAACGCTCCGCAGCCTCTTCATAATTATACAGGCCCAAGTGGGCATCAATCTCGTCCTTCAGCAGGTTGAGCATGGTGATACCTAACTCGTTGCTGTCTTCCTCCAAAATCTTACGCCTGTATTGTGTTGACTCCAAGATGTCAGCATATTTGCCCCGCATTTTCAGGTAAGGCACAACCATCATCTCGGCACCGATATCGCGATAGGGCACAGCACGCATCAAAGCATACACGGAATCGGCTTCTTCCAGACGACCCTCAGCAGCCAGGAGACGGGCCTTGGAGGCGCAAACCATTCCATTAGCCCGACGAGTAGCATCCAAGACACCCATATTCAATCCCTGACGGATGATTTCTTCAGTCTCACCCAGCGTC
>CACXTX010000022.1 GCA_902770635.1 uncultured Prevotellaceae bacterium
CAGCCATTAGTTCAACAGTATTAGTACAGTCATGCGACGTATTACCCTGCTTGTGATTCACTGCTCGGCAGTGCGCCCCGACCAGACCAGTTCGGCAGCGCAGATCGATACGTGGCACCGCCAGCGCGGCTGGAAACTCGGAATAGGCTACCACTACGTCATCCGTCGTAACGGAGAGATCGAGGAAGGCCGACCGGAATGGCTCACAGGCGCCCACTGCCAGCACCACAACGCCCACTCCATAGGCATCTGCTATGAGGGCGGGCTGGACATCCGCGGCAGACCCGCCGACACGCGTACCGCGGCCCAGCAGGCAGCCCTGCGCCATTTGCTGGAGAAGCTGCACCAGCGATACCCCAGCGCGCTGATTGTCGGTCATCACGACCTGAACCCGCAGAAGGCGTGCCCGTGCATCCCCAATGTCGCAGTCGAATATGCAGACCTGCAGCCGCGGTGAACATAAACGATAAACCAGAAAACTGCCGAGACATCCACCCCAATGCCTCGGCAGCTTTTTATTGTGATATAATAATTATAAGTTTGTTACGTTATTGTATTGTATGCAATGGACTGACCAGATACGACGAATCAAGATTGTCTTGGTGGTGGCAGCAGTGTTGATTGCTGTGGCCTCTCTGTTGATATCACACTTCCTGGTGCGCGACTTGTCGAACGAGGAACACAACCGTATGGAGGTGTGGGCACAGGCTTTGCATGCGCTGAATGCTGCCGACGAGACGACGGACCTGTCGCTGGTGCTAAGTGTGATGGAGGGTAACAACACCATACCCGTCATTGTGATGAATGACGAGGGCGAGATAACCGACTATCGTAATATTGAAGACACAGCAAGGATAGAAAGCTACGCGCGAAAGATGATTCATGCGGGTGATACGATTCATGTGGACGGCCAACTGGTGTGCTATGACGAGTCTATCATGCTGAAACGATTGTCGGCATGGCCTTATATTCAGCTGGGCATCGTACTTGTGTTTGTGGTTGTGGCCATCTTTGCCTTGCTTTCGTCGAAACAGGCGGAGCAGAACAAGGTGTGGGTGGGACTGTCGAAGGAGACGGCTCATCAGTTGGGTACGCCTGTGTCGAGTCTGATGGCGTGGGTGGAGATGCTGAAGGAGCAGTATCCGGAGGACGACCTGTTGCCTGAGATGGACAAGGACGTGAAGAGGCTGCAGCTGATAGCCGAACGCTTCTCGAAGATTGGATCGCTGCCAGAACCTGTGGAAAGTTCGATGAACGAGGTGTTGGGTCATGTGGTCAGCTATATGGACCGCCGCACATCGAACCAGGTGCAGATAATCAGTTGTCTGCCTGACCATGAGGTCGTTGTGCGTATGAATGCCTCGCTGTTCGAGTGGGTGATAGAAAACCTTTGCAAGAATGCCGTTGACGCGATGGAAGGCAAGGGTACCATCACACTGACGCTTTATGAAGAGCCTCAGGGAGTGGCCATTGAGGTGCAGGATACGGGGAAGGGTATCAAGAAGAAAGATCTGGCCAATGTGTTTACTCCAGGATTTACTACCAAAAAAAGAGGGTGGGGACTGGGATTGTCGCTGGCACGCCGCATCGTGGAAGAATACCATCACGGTCGTATCTTCGTGAAACAATCGGAGGTGGGTAGGGGTACTACGTTCCGTATAGAATTGAAAAAATAAGCATTTTTTTTGGATATTTCCTCAATTCTTCGTACCTTTGCACCCCAAATGAAGTATTGTTATGTGTAGTTTGGAGTCCTATAAGATTGATTTGAAGGGTGTTAAGGAAGAGACAATGAGTCTTGACTTTGACCTGAACGATGATTTCTTCGGGGCTTTGGACGGCTCACAACTGGAACATGGAGCCTTGCACGTGTCGGTGTCTATACGCAAGATGGCCGGCTTCTTTGAACTCCTGTTTCATACCGAAGGTAGTGTGGTGGTCACTTGTGACCGCTGTCTGGACGATATGGACCAACCTATTGATACAGATAACAAACTGCTGGTGAAGTTGGGCGACACATACAGCGAAGAGGATGATACCATAACGGTTGACGAGAACGAAGGAATACTCGACATATCGTGGTTCATCTATGAGTTTATCATGCTGGCCATACCCATCAAGCACGTTCATGCACCTGGAAAATGCAATAGTGCGATGACACAGAAGCTGGAAGAGCTGAGTGGCGCTGTCCGAAGCGGCGAAGAGGAGGAAGAGGCGATAGACCCACGCTGGGAAAAATTAAAGAATTTAAAAGTTTAAAAATTAAAAAGTTAATAGAATTATGGCACATCCTAAAAGAAGACAGTCAAACACCCGTACCGCAAAGCGCCGTACTCATGACAAGGCAGTAGTTCCCACATTGGCAGTATGCCCTAACTGTGGCGCTTATCACATCTATCACACAGTATGCCCCACTTGTGGATACTATCGTGGCAAGATCGCCATCGTTATGGACGAGGCAGCAGAGTAATTGATAATTGAAAATTGATAATTGAAAATTGAAAAAGATCAATGCTATAATCACCGGTATTGGTGGCTACGTACCTGATTATGTTCTGAACAATGACGAACTGGCTCGTATGGTAGATACCAATGATGAGTGGATTATGACGCGTGTTGGTATCAGGGAACGCCGCATCCTGACGGAGGAAGGACTCGGTACCAGCTATATGGCTCGCAAGGCTGCCAAGCAGCTGATGCAGCGTACTGGTACAGATCCTGATACCATCGACGCAGTCATTGTCACTACTTCAACGGCTGATTATAAATTTCCGTCTACGGCCAGCATCGTGCTAGGCAAACTAGGCCTTAAGAATGCTTTTGCGTTCGACTTCTGGGCTGCTTGCTGTGGATTCCTCTATACGCTTGATGTGGCAGCATCTATGATTCAGTGCGGCCGCTACAAGAAAATCATCGTGATTGGTGCCGACAAGATGTCGTCGGTGGTTGATTATAAGGACCGTGCTACCTGTCCGCTGTTCGGCGACGGTGCCGCTGCCGTGCTGGTGGAAGGAACGGAGGAAGAGAATATCGGTGTGATGGATTCCTATTTCCGCGCAGACGGTAAGGGACTGCCCTTCCTGCACTTGAAGGCAGGCGGTTCTGTTTGTCCTCCAAGTCACTTCACTGTCGATCATCGCCTGCACTACCTCTATCAGGAGGGACGTACCGTGTTCCGCTATGCAGTGACAAACATGAGTGACGACTGTGCCCTCATAGCCGAGCGCAATGGTCTGAACAAGGATAACATCCAGTGGGTAGTACCCCATCAGGCTAATATGCGTATCATCGAGGCGGTGGCCAAGCGTCTGGAGTTGCCGATGGAGCAAGTCATGGTGAACATTGAGCATTTCGGTAATACCTCTGCAGCAACTATCCCCTTGGCACTCTGGGAGAACGAACATCTGCTGAAGAAGGGCGACAACGTCATCATGACAGCCTTTGGAGCCGGTTTCGTTCACGGAGCAAGCTATTATAAGTGGGCGTATGATGGTGCAAACACCAAATGAGAAATGAGAAATGACTCATAAAGCAGGATTCGTGAATATTGTTGGTAATCCCAACGTAGGTAAAAGTACGCTCATGAACCAGTTGGTTGGTGAGCGTATTTCGATTGCGACATTCAAGGCGCAGACTACGCGCCATCGTATTATGGGTATCGTCAATACCGACGATATGCAGATAGTGTTTAGCGATACACCTGGTGTGCTGAAGCCCAACTACAAGTTGCAGGAGTCTATGCTGGCCTTCTCAGAGTCAGCACTGCAGGATGCCGATGTGTTGCTGTACGTTACTGATGTGGTGGAGAATCCGGAGAAAAATATGGATTTTCTGGAGAAAGTGCAGAAGATGACCATCCCTGTGCTGCTGCTTATCAACAAGATTGACAGCCTCACCCCCGAGCCCTCTCCAAAGGGCGAGGGGAGTAGTCAGGCTAAGTTGGCAGCTATCGTTGAGAAGTGGCATACGCTGCTGCCTAATGCGGAGATTCTGCCTATCTCGGCCAAGAATAAGTTCGGTGTGGATATGCTCTTGAAGCGCATACAGGAACTGTTGCCTGAGAGTCCAGCCTATTTTGACAAGGACCAGCTGACTGACAAGCCCGCCCGTTTCTTTGTCTCGGAGATTATCCGTGAGAAGATACTGCTCTACTATGACAAAGAGATACCCTATTCGGTAGAGGTGCGCGTGGAACGTTTCAAGGAGACGGAGAAGAACATCCACATCAATGCCATTATCTATGTGGAGCGCGATTCCCAGAAGGGCATCATTATCGGCCATCAGGGTATTGCACTGAAAAAGGTTAGTACCGAGGCCCGTAAGGCGCTGGAGAAGTTCTTTGCCAAGCCCATCTTCCTGGAGACCTTCGTGAAGGTGGACAAAGACTGGCGCAGTAATCAACGTGAACTGGATTCTTTTGGATATAATCCGGAATAGCGCTTTCGCTAGTGAATAGTGAATAGTGAAGAGTGAGGAGTGATATATGGGAAATTTAGTAGCAATAGTAGGACGCCCGAATGTCGGTAAGTCCACCTTGTTTAACAGATTGACAAACAGCCGTCGTGCCATTGTGAGCGACGAGGCTGGTACGACTCGTGACCGCCAGTATGGTAAGTGCGAGTGGAATGGTCGTGAATTCTCGGTAGTTGACACCGGAGGATGGGTTGTTAACAGTGATGACGTCTTTGAGGAGGAAATCCGCAAGCAGGTTATTGTAGCAACGGAAGAGGCTGACCTGGTGCTGTTCCTGGTAGATATCAAGAACGGACTGACCGACTTGGACCAGGATGTGGCGCTGATTCTCCGCCGCTCAAAACTGCCGGTGGTGCTGGTAGCCAATAAGGCTGACGACGGAAAAGACCTCTATGGACAGTATGAGTTCTATAAACTGGGACTGGGTGATCCCTATTGTGTCAGTGCTGCTACGGGTTCGGGAACGGGTGACCTGCTGGACTTTGTGGTGTCGAAACTGAATACTGACGAGGCAGACGATGTGGAGGACGGAACGCCCCGCTTTGCCGTGGTCGGACGTCCGAATGCCGGTAAGTCGAGCATCATCAATGCCTTTATCGGTGAGGACCGCAATATCGTGACTGACATTGCCGGTACCACCCGCGACAGTATCTATACGAAATACGACAAGTTCGGCTTTGACTTCTATTTGGTTGACACCGCCGGTATCCGTCGTAAGAACAAGGTGACGGAAGATTTGGAGTTCTATAGTGTGATGCGTAGCATCCGTGCTATAGAGAACTCTGACGTCTGCATCCTGATGATTGATGCCACACGTGGTATCGAGGCTCAGGATATGAATATCTTCCAGTTGATTCAGAAGAACAACAAGTCGCTGGTGGTAGTTGTCAACAAGTGGGACCTGGTAGAAGACAAATCACAGATAGCCATTAAGACTTTCGAGAATGCTATTCGTGAGCGTATGGCTCCGTTCGTCGATTTCCCCATCATCTTTGCCTCTGCCGTTACCAAGCAGCGCATCTTCAAGGTACTGGAGACTGCTAAACAGGTCTATCTGAACCGTAAGATTAAGATTGGAACCTCAAAGCTGAACGAGGTGATGCTTCCCATTATCGAGGCTACACCGCCTCCCTCTATCAAGGGTAAATACATCAAGATCAAGTATGTGTCACAGGTTCCTGATACCCAGATTCCTACTTTCGTGTTCTATGCCAACCTGCCACAGTATGTCAAGGAGCCCTATCGTCGCTTTTTGGAGAACAAGATGCGCGAGAACTGGACACTGACAGGTACACCGATTAATGTTTTTATCCGTCAGAAGTGAAAAATCTCTTATATATTGCCATTGCCTTTGTGGTCCTCTCGGCCTGCTCAGCCAAGGCGACACCAGAGGAAGAGGCAGCCAAGGCTGCCCAGTCGTATTATACCTTCTTGGCTGACAACCAGCCTGAGGCTTTCCTGGACGCGAAGGTGGGAGCCGACAGCTTGCCAGAGATTTATCGTGCGCAGATGCGGAAGGTGTACGAGCAGTATATCAGTGAGGTAAACGACAATCATGGTGGCATCCGTGAGGTTGGTATCTCAGAGAATGTAGGTCGTTGCGACTCGACATTGGGTATTACGTATGCTTTCCTGATTCTCAGTTTTAACGATTCCATACAGGAAGAAATTACCGTTCCGATGGTCCAGCAGAACGGTGTATGGCTGATGAAATAAGCAAGAGTAGGGGAGGAAAAGAAAAAAGAAAAACGGATTGAATTTCTAGAGGAAATCAATCCGTTTATTTAATTTGCAGCTCTGTAGTTGTACATCCTTGCCATGTTCAAGCAATATTCTGTATAAGCTTCACTCTTAAGCCATTTGTTTAATAATCTTTTCATCATCTTTTTTACCTTTCTTTACTTTAATTGTTATCCTTATTTTGTCCTTTTGACGATGCAAAGGTACGGCATTTTTCGTTCTAAGACAAGTAAATTAGGGAATTGTTTGCGTACACAGTGTTATTTTTGACGTGTGTCAATACTTTCGCCATATCGTTGATGTGTATCAATTTATCCTTTAGCTGAGCTTTGGCGGGTTACGGCTTCACGCATTTCCTTCAACAGATCGCTGGCAAAAATGAAGTCGGTCAACTTCTTGTTTGTCGAATTCATAATCTGACTGCTGACACCCTGCCACTCTTTGTTGCCCTCATAGATAAAGACGATGTTCTCGCCAATACCCATCACGGAGTTCATGTCGTGGGTATTGATAATGGTCGTCATGTTGAACTCTTGGGTGATAGAGTGCAGCAAGTCGTCAATGACCAGCGAGGTCTTGGGGTCAAGACCGGAGTTAGGCTCATCGCAGAACAGATATTTCGGATTCAAGGCAATGGCACGGGCAATGGCCACGCGCTTCTGCATGCCACCACTAATCTCGCCAGGGTATTTCTCTTCAGCACCGACCAGGTTTACACGGTCAAGACAGTCCATAGCTCTTTGCTGTCGTTCGCGCAGCGTCATGGAAGAGAACATGTCCAAGGGGAACATCACATTCTCTAATACTGTCAGTGAGTCGAACAATGCTGCCGACTGGAAAATCATGCCCATCTCACGACGCATGTGTACTTTTTCCTGTTTTGACATCTGCACGAAGTCGCGTCCGTCGTAAAGTATCTGTCCGCTGGTAGGTTCAAACAGTCCTACCAGGTTCTTCATCAGTACAGTCTTGCCACTACCGCTCTGTCCGATAATGAGGTTGGTCTTTCCATCCTCAAACACCGTATTGATATTCTTCAATACTTCGAGTCCGTCAAAGCTCTTGTATAGGTTCTTTACTTCAATCATAATTGTTAACTGACAACTGTCAACTTAATAATTGTGTTAAGAATACGTCACTGCATAGAATGAGCACACTTGACGAGACGACAGCGTTCGTCGAAGCCTTACCCACATTCACCGATCCTCCTTCTACCGTATAACCGAAATAAGACGGTACGGCCGAGATGATGAAAGCAAAGAAGAGGCTCTTGATGATACTCATCCACACGAACCAAGGCTGGAAAGAGTGTTGCAAGCCCAGTGTCAGGTCATCGGGTACAATGATATGGGCAATAAAAGCAGTGCCATAAGCTCCTACAATACCCATCGCTGACGAAAAGATGACCAGCAAAGGCATGATGGTCAGCATTCCCAGTATCTTGGGCAGTATCAGGTAACATGCCGAGTTGACACCCATGATGTCTAGGGCGTCAATCTGCTGAGTGACACGCATTGTACCAATTTCTGAGGCGATGTTAGAGCCTACCTTGCCAGCCAATATCAGACACATGATAGAACTGGAGAATTCCAGCAGCATAATCTCACGGGTAGTGTAGCCAGTGACCCAGCGAGGCATCCAGGGACTCTGGATGTTCAGTTTCATCTGGATACAAATAACGGCGCCAATGAAAAATGAAATCAACAGCACGATGCCAATAGAGTCGATGCCCAACTGGGCCATCTCCTTGACGTACTGTTTCCAGAACATACGGAAACGCTCGGGCACAGAAAAAGTGCGCTTCATCAGGATGATGAATCTTCCGAATGTTGTCAGCCAAATATGTAATAACTTCACCATTTTGCGTGCAAAGGTAATAAATAAATCTTATTTCTTCTTTTTTATTCTTTTATTTTTTATACTTTTATTTTTTTTATTACCTTTGCAGCCAGTATGGACGAAACAACAAATGTACAGGCAGCAACCACGGATAAGCTGGTACTGCGAACAGAAGGACTCATCAAACGCTATGGTAAGCGTACGGTGGTGAATGATGTCAGCTTTGACGTGAAGCAAGGTGAGATTGTGGGACTTCTCGGACCTAACGGTGCAGGAAAGACCACCTCGTTCTATATGACCACCGGACTTATCGTTCCCAATGGAGGACATATCTATTTGGGCGACGAGGAAGTGACAGACTATCCTGTGTTCAAGCGTGCCCGTGCCGGTATCGGCTATTTGGCGCAGGAGGCTTCTGTGTTCCGTAAGATGTCGGTTGAGGATAACATCCTGTCAGTGCTGGAGATGACGGGTAAGCCTCGCGACTATCAGTTGGAGAAACTGGAAAGCCTCATCAGTGAGTTTCGTTTACAGAAGGTGCGCAAGAACAAGGGCGACCAGCTGTCGGGCGGTGAGCGTCGCCGTACGGAGATAGCCCGCTGTCTGGCTATTGAACCTAAGTTTATCATGCTCGACGAACCCTTTGCCGGCGTTGACCCTATTGCCGTAGAGGATATCCAGCAGATTGTCTGGCAGTTGAAATACCGTAATATCGGTATCCTGATAACAGACCATAACGTACACGAGACGCTGAACATTACCGATCGTGCCTACTTGCTGTTCGAAGGACGCATCCTGTTTAAGGGAACACCGGACGAATTGGCTGTCAACCCCATTGTGAAGGAGAAATATCTTGGTTCTAACTTCGTATTGCAAAAGAAAGATTTTGCCAAGATGGCTGAGCAGCGAGCTAATAAGTGGGGTTTTGAGGAAGTTGACAACCAACCACAATAAGACGATGAACAGACTTATTGCTTTTTTATTTGTGATGACGGGGACGCTGGCCATGCATGCACAGCCCTTAAAGGCATTCCCTTCAGCTGAGGGATTTGGAAAATATGCCTCTGGTGGCCGAGGTGGAAAAGTTGTGGAGGTGACTAATCTCAATGACAATGGTGAGGGCTCTCTGCGCTGGGCTTTGACAGAAGCCGGTCGTGAGAATGCTACTATTGTGTTCCGCGTCAGTGGCATCATCACGCTTGAAAAGGATATCCGTGCCAAGCTGCACAATGTTACTATAGCTGGACAGACCGCTCCTGGGGACGGAATCTTGTATCGTGGCGGGAAACTGAACTTGGGCGGCTCGCGTAATGTTATCATGCGAAATCTTCGTGGACGTATCGGATTGCGTGGCGACAAGGACTTTATCAAGGGTGGATCTATCGGTATCGAGAATGCGGATACCATCATTATCGACCATTGCTGTTTCGGATGGAGTGGGGAGGAGAATATGACCATCTACGATAATCACTTTACGACTGTTCAGTGGTGTATCGTCCATGAGGGCCTCTATAATGCAGGCCATCAGAAAGGCAACCGCAGCTATGCATGCCAGTGGGGAGGCTCTCCTGCTTCGTTCCATCATAATCTGCTGGCACATAACTATAACCGCAGTGCCCGTCTGAACGGTGCCACCAACCACAGTCAGGACCGTAATGTCTTTATGGAATACCAGAACAATGTCAATTACAACTGGGGAAAGCAAAACAGTTGCTATGGTGGCGAGAATGAGGCGGGCGAGGGCAGTACCCATGAATGTAATTTCGTAGGGAACTACTATAAACCAGGGCCTGCAACCCCTGCTAACAGCTATTTCATGCAGTTGTCGAAAGCCCGTAAGGGAAAGACGTTGACAGGACCATCCCTGTGGTTCTTCTCTGGTAACAAGATGGAGGGTAATAAGGCTGTGACAAAAGACAACTGGCTGGCGGTCGACAATCAGACGGGTTTCGACCTTCCTACGATGCAGTCTTCCAAAACCGTTTATCCATCGAAATTCCATCCAGCACAGAATGCCTTTGACTACAATGATTATAAGACGCCTGTGGAAAGTGCTGACAAAGCCTACAAGAAAGTTCTTGCCAAGGCTGGCACAGTGAAACGTGATGCCATAGAACAGCGTGTTGTTGATGAAGTACGTCAGGGAACTGCCCATTATCGGGGTACGCAGGGCAGCCTGGGCTTTATTGATTCACCTGCCGATGCGGAAGGATGGCCTTTGTATGCGGCTGTTGCTGCTGTTGCAGACAACGATCATGACGGGATGGATGATGTCTGGGAGTTAAGAAACGGACTGGATCCGAAGAATCCCAACGACCGTAATAAGGTTCTTTCCAAGAAGGGTTACACCGCTTTGGAAGTCTATTTGAACAGCTTGATGGGCGAGTAGAAACAAAGGGAAACACTTATAATAAGTGAAAAAATGAGGCTGTCGTTTGGTGGTCACGTTTTTTATTCGTACCTTTGCACGCTCAAAACAGAATGTATAATATAAATAAGGTATAAGAGATGAATATTTCATTTGAAGCTCCCGACAAAATCAATGGCCTGATGACCATTACGTTGGAAACGGCTGATTATCAGCCCGAGGTTGACAAGACCTTGAAAGACTATCGTAAACGTGCTAACATTCCCGGATTCCGTCCTGGTCAGGCTCCTATGGGTATGATTAAGCGCCAGTTCGGTCCCTCTGTGAAGGTGGAGGCCGTTAACAAACTGTTGGGCGAGAAGTTGTATGAATATGTTCGCGAGAACAAGATTCAGATGCTAGGCGAGCCCCTGCCAAGTGATAAGCAGGAGCAGCTTGACTTTGAGAGCGACCAGCCCCTGACCTTTAAGTTCGATATCGCTGTGGCTCCAGAGTTTGAGGCTAAGCTGAGCGGTAAGGATAAGATCCCCTATTATAACATCACTGTTGAGGACAAACTGATTGACCAGCAGGTTGAGATGTATCAGAGTCGTGCCGGCCACTATGAGAAGGTAGAGAACTTCGACGCTGAGCAGCGTGACATGCTGAAGGGTGACCTTCGTGAGCTTGATGCAGAGGGTAATGTGAAGGAAGGTGGTATTACGGTGGCTGATGCTGTGCTGATGCCTCAGTATATCAAGGTAGATGACCAGAAGAAACTCTTCGATGGTGCCAAACTGGGCGACATCATTACCTGGAATCCTCGCAAGGCATATCCCGAGAGCGATGTAGAGGTTTCTTCACTGCTGAAGATTCAGAAGGAAGAGGTGAAGGACCATGAGGGTGACTTTACTTTCCAGATTACTGAGATTAGCCGTTATGTAAAGGCTGAGATTAATCAGGAGCTGTTCGATCAGACCTTCGGTGAGGGTACTGTAAAGAGCGAGAAAGAGTTCCGTCAGAAGATTGCCGACACCGTCAGTCAGCAGTTTAAGGCTGATTCAGACTATAAGTTCCTGTTGGACGTTCGTGCCCACATGGAGAAGAAGGTTGGCAAGCTGGAATTCCCGGAGGCTCTGTTGAAGCGCGTTATGCTGAACAACAATAAGGATAAGGGCGAGGACTTCGTAGAAAAGAACTTCGAGGCAAGCATCAAGGAACTGGGATGGCATATGATTAAGGAACAGCTGGTTGCCGCTCAGGAAATCAAGGTAGAGGATGCTGACTTGAAGAATGTCGCCAAGGAGGCTGCCCGTGCCCAGTTTGCTCAATATGGCATGTCGAACGTGCCCGATGAGTATCTGGACAACTATGCCGCAGAGATGCTGAAGAAGCGCGAGAATGTGGATGGCCTGGTTGACCGCGCCGTTGACGTGAAGCTGACTGCTGCTCTCAAAAACGTGGTTAAACTCGAGGAGAAGGACATCACGTTGGAGGACTTCCAGAAGATGTTGCAGGAGAAATAATCTAAATAAATACTAAGAATTAGAATTCTTTAACCAAAAAATAAAGTCGGAATGTATGGCGTTCCGACTTTTTTTATGTAATTTTGTATTCACTTTGAGTATGAATATGAACAACGATTTTAGAAAATATGCTACTAAGCATTTAGGTATTAATGGTCTTGTGCTCGACGAAGTGATGAGCGCACAGGCTCAGTATTTGAATCCGTACATCCTTGAGGAACGTCAGTTGAACGTGACGCAGATGGATGTTTTCTCCCGTCTGATGATGGATCGTATCATCTTCCTGGGTACGCAGATTGATGACTATACGGCCAATACGTTACAGGCACAGCTGCTGTATCTGGACTCCGTGGATAGTGGTAAGGATATCAGCATCTATCTGAACTCACCAGGAGGTAGTGTGACGGCAGGACTTGGTATTTATGATACCATGCAGTTTATCTCGAGCGATGTGGCTACTATCTGCACAGGCATGGCTGCTTCGATGGCTGCCGTGCTGCTGGTGGCCGGCAAGGAGGGCAAACGCTCAGCGCTTCCCCATAGCCGTGTCATGATTCACCAGCCATTGGGTGGTGTCCAGGGCCAGGCTTCGGATATCGAGATTGAGGCCAAGGAGATTATGAAATTCAAGAAGGAGTTATATACCATTATCTCGGAACACTCACACACGCCTTATGACAAGGTGTGGAACGATTCTGACCGTAACTACTGGATGACGGCAGAGGAGGCTAAGGAGTATGGTATGATAGATCAGGTGTTGGTTAGGAAGTAATGAAGAAACAGTGTAATTTCTGTGGACGTTCAGAAAAGGAGGTAAGGCTCTTGATAACGGGTGTGAATGGATGCATCTGCGAAGATTGTGCCGTGCAGGCTTATCAAGTGGCAACAGCTAATGGTTATGGTCCCGATGCCAAGAAGAAAGCTTCTCCTTTTCAGTTGAAACGTGTACCGAAACCCAAGGAAATCAAGGAGCATCTTGACCAATATGTGATAGGACAGGATGAGGCGAAGCGCTTCCTTTCTGTAGCAGTGTATAACCACTACAAGCGCCTGCAGCAGCCCTCTGATGACAATGGTGTGGAAATAGAAAAGTCGAACATCATTATGGTGGGTTCTACAGGAACGGGTAAGACTCTGTTGGCCCGTACCATTGCCAAGATGCTGGATGTACCGTTCACCATTGTTGACGCTACTGTGTTTACAGAGGCTGGTTATGTAGGCGAGGATGTGGAAAGTATTTTGTCGCGCCTGCTTCAGGTTGCTGACTATAATGTAGAGGCTGCTCAGCGCGGTATTGTCTTTATTGACGAGATAGACAAGATAGCACGTAAGAGTGATAATCCCAGCATTACCCGTGATGTTAGTGGCGAGGGCGTTCAGCAAGGATTGCTTAAATTGTTGGAGGGTACGATGGTTAATGTACCGCCACAGGGTGGTCGTAAGCATCCCGACCAGGAGTATATTCATGTGGATACACATAATATATTATTTATATGTGGAGGCGCCTTTGATGGTATTGAGCGAAAGATTGCCCAGCGCTTAAACACACATGTGGTAGGTTATAACTCTGTACAGAATGTGCGGAAGATAGACAAGAACGACCTGATGCAGTATATCCTGCCCCAAGACTTGAAGTCTTTTGGCTTGATACCTGAGATTATCGGTCGTCTGCCGGTACTGACTTATCTGAATCCGCTGGACCGCAAGGCACTAACAAGAATCTTGACAGAGCCTAAGAATTCCATTGTCAAACAGTATGAGAAACTGTTTGAAATGGATGGTATTAAATTGACCTTTACCCCAGAGGCCCTGAAGCTTATTGTTGACAAAGCCGTGGAGTATAAGCTGGGTGCTCGCGGACTGCGCTCCATTGTTGAGAGCATCATGATGGATGCGATGTTTGAAATTCCATCTAAACGAACTAAATCCTTTGACGTGACGGTTGAGTATGCACAAAAGCAGCTCGACAAGTCACACCTACAGTAAAAAAGTCTATGGCAGCAAAGAAACAGAATCTCACAGAAGCATTAAAAAAGTATTTCGGCTTTGATAAGTTCAAAGGCGATCAGGAGGCCATCATACAGAATGTCTTGAGTGGAAGGGACACTTTCGTGCTGATGCCTACTGGTGGTGGCAAGTCGTTGTGCTATCAGTTGCCTTCGCTACTGATGGAAGGTACGGCTATTGTCATCTCACCTCTGATAGCCCTGATGAAGAATCAAGTGGACATTATCAGTTCTATGAGTGACGAAGGTACGGCGCATTACCTGAATTCGTCACTCAACAAAGCAGCAATCGATCAGGTGAAGGCTGACATCCTGGCTGGGCGTACCAAACTGCTGTATGTCGCTCCAGAGTCATTGACGAAAGAAGAGAATGTGGAGTTTCTGAAACAGGCGAATATCTCGTTCTATGCAGTAGATGAGGCGCATTGTATCTCAGAGTGGGGACACGATTTCCGTCCGGAGTATCGTCGTATTCGTCCCATCATTAATGAGATAGGCAATGCTCCCGTGATAGCCTTGACGGCTACGGCTACGGACAAGGTTCGCACGGATATCAAGAAAAACCTGGGTATCGTGGATGCTGACGAGTTCAAGAGCTCGTTTAACCGTCCCAACCTGTATTATGAGGTTCGTCCCAAGACCAAAGATGTTGACAAGGATATTATCAAGTTCATTAAGCAGCATCCTGGTAAGAGTGGTATTATCTACTGTCTCTCCCGTAAGAAAGTGGAGGAACTCGCAGAGATCCTCAGGGCCAACGATATTAGGGCAGCTGCTTATCATGCAGGATTGGAGTCGGCCCTCCGCTCGCAGACTCAAGACGATTTTCTGATGGAGCGTATCGAGGTTATCGTGGCTACCATTGCTTTCGGTATGGGTATTGACAAACCTGACGTACGTTTCGTCATCCATTATGACATCCCCAAGTCGCTAGAAGGCTATTATCAGGAAACAGGTCGTGCCGGTCGCGATGGGGGAGAAGGCTTGTGTATCACTTTCTATGCTCAGAAAGACTTGCAGAAATTAGACAAGTTCATGGAAGGTAAGCCTGTGGCTGAGCAAGACATTGGTCGACAGTTGCTGACGGAGACAGCTGCTTACGCAGAAACCTCCGTGTGTCGTCGTAAGATGCTGCTCCATTACTTTGGTGAGGAGTATCTCGAGGATAATTGTCATAATTGTGACAACTGCCTGCATCCTAAGTCAAAGATAGAAGCCCATGAGCAGTTGTGTATTGTGCTGAGTGCAATACAGGCTTTAAAGGAGAATTTCCGTTCTGACTATGTCATCGATTTTGTTGTAGGCCGTGAGACGGAGGAGATCATAGCCCACAAGCATCAAAACCATGAACTGTTTGGTTCTGGTGAGGACTTTGAAGAGAAACACTGGAATCCGGTGATTCGTCAGGCCTTGATCGCTGGCTATCTGAAGAAGGATGTGGAAAACTACGGCTTGCTGAGACTGACATCTTTAGGCAAGAAATTTATCAAGAATCCAACGTCGTTCATGATAGTCGAAGATAATGAGTTCGTTGAAGATTATGAGGCCAGCACAGAACATGACGGTGTTACCAGTGCCCTTGATCCTACGTTGAATGCCATGCTGAGAGACTTGCGCAAGAAGGTAAGCAGACAGCTGGAGCGTCCGCCTTATGTGATTTTCCAGGACGTGTCTATCGAACAGATGGCTACGGACTATCCGGTGACCCTCGAAGAACTTAAGAATATCCAAGGAGTGGGAGAGGGTAAAGTTAGGCAGCCATACGCCAAGGAGTTCGTCGATTTAATCAAGCGCTATTGCGATGAGAATGAAATTGTCCGTCAGACTGACCTGCGTGTTCGTACGGTGGCGAAGAAATCTATCCTGAAGGTGAAGATTATTCAGGCGATAGACCGTCAGATTGCCCTTGACGATATCGCAACAGCCCAGGGACTGGAATTCGAAGATCTGCTCAGTGAGGTGGAAGCCATTGTCTATAGTGGTACCAAATTGAATATCGACTATTTCTTGGACGAGGTCATGGACGAAGACCATGTGGATGATATCTACGATTATTTTGCTGAGAGTGAGACCGATTCTCTGGAGGCAGCGATAGACGAGCTGGGAGCCGAATGCTCAGAGGATGAGATTCGTCTGGTTCGAATTAAGTTTATATCGGAAATGGCCAATTAAGGATAAAGTGAAAAATTTGCTACCGCAATAGCCATTGTAAGTGAAGAGTGGTTAAAAAAGAGGGCGGCATCAAATTTTTCACTTTTCACTTTTCACTTTTCTCTCTTTTTTTTGTACCTTTGCACGCAATAAATTTAAAGGAGTATTTTTATGTCATCATTTATTGCAGACAAGATTGTCATGGATGGACTGACTTTTGACGATGTCCTGTTGATTCCCGCTTATTCAGAAGTACTGCCCAAGACGGTAGAGTTGCGAACCCGCTTTTCTCGTAATATCGAGTTGAACGTACCTTTCGTGACTGCCGCGATGGACACGGTTACGGAAAGCCAGATGGCTATAGCTATTGCGCGTGAAGGTGGTATCGGCGTGATTCACAAGAATATGTCAATAGAGGACCAGGCTCGTCAGGTAGCTATTGTAAAACGTGCAGAGAATGGTATGATTTACGATCCTGTGACTATTCGCCGCGGTTCTACGGTAAAAGATGCCCTGGACATCATGGCAGAATATCATATCGGTGGTATTCCTGTTGTTGACGAGGACAATCGTCTGGTAGGTATTGTAACCAATCGTGACCTCCGTTTTGAACGTCGCCTGGATCGCAAGATAGATGATGTCATGTCAAAAGATCATCTGGTGACGACCCATCAGCAGACAGACTTGACGGCAGCAGCACAGATACTTCAGGAGAATAAGATAGAGAAGCTCCCTGTTGTCGATAAGGATAATCGCTTGGTAGGTCTGATTACTTATAAGGACATTACCAAGGCAAAGGATAAGCCCATGGCCTGCAAGGATGAGAAGGGTCGTCTGCGCGTAGCTGCTGGTGTGGGTGTGACATTTGACACGCTTGACCGTATGCAGGCTTTGGTTAATGCAGGTGTTGATGCTATTGTGATTGATACGGCTCATGGACATTCCAAGAGCGTGGTAGAGAAACTGCGTGAGGCGAAAGTTTCCTTCCCCAATATTGATATCGTAGTAGGTAATATAGCTACTGGAGAGGCTGCAAAGATGCTGGTTGAAAATGGTGCTGATGCCGTAAAGGTTGGTATTGGCCCGGGTTCCATCTGTACCACGCGCGTAGTTGCGGGTGTAGGTGTACCTCAGTTGAGCGCTGTCTATGATGTGTTCAGTGCCTTGAAAGGAACTGGCGTGCCCTTGATTGCTGATGGTGGTTTACGCTATTCAGGCGATATTGTCAAGGCTTTGGCTGCTGGTGGCTCTTGTGTCATGATTGGCTCCTTGGTGGCTGGTACAGAGGAAAGCCCTGGTGATACCATTATTTACAATGGCCGTAAGTTTAAGAGTTATCGTGGCATGGGTTCTTTGGAAGCTATGGAACATGGTTCTAAGGACCGTTATTTCCAGGCTGATACCAAGGATGTGAAGAAGCTGGTTCCGGAGGGCATTGCTGGTCGTGTTCCTTACAAGGGAACCGTTCAGGAGGTTATCTATCAGATGGTAGGTGGTCTGCGTTCAGGAATGGGCTATTGCGGTGCTGCAACCATCGAGAAGCTGCATGATGCAAAGTTCACCCGTATCACTAACGCAGGAGTCAATGAGAGCCATCCACATGATATTACTATTACCAGTGAGGCTCCAAACTATTCTCGTCCTAATGACTAATCAAATGAAGAAAACTATTCTCGTTCTTTGCCTTGCCCTTGTCCCGTATGCCGAAATATGGTCGCAGCATCAGGATGATCCCATCATGATGACGGTGGCTGGCATTCCTGTGCCTCGTTCTGAATTTGAGTATTCTTATAACAAGAACAATACAGACGGTGTGATAGACAAGAAGACGGTAGAAGAATATGTCGACCTCTTTGTTAACTACAAACTGAAGGTACAGGCAGCCCTGGATGAGCATATAGATACTACGCAGGCTTTCTTGAAAGAGTTTGCCCAGTATCGTGACCAACAAGTTCGTCCTACCTTTGTTACTGACGACGATATGTTGGCTGAGGCACATAAGGTGTATGACCAGACAAAGGAGAACATTGGTCCCCGAGGACTTATCCAACCTGCTCATATCCTGATGTTGATACCTCAAAAGGCAACCAAACAGCAGCAAGATGAGGCCAAACGTAGGATAGACTCAGTCTATAAGGCCTTGCAGGATGGTGCCGATTTCGAAGAACTGGCCCGAAAGGTCTCCCAAGATCCCGGGTCAGCCCGGAATGGCGGTATAGTAGGGTGGTGCAGTCAGAACCAGCTGGTAAAGGAGTTTGAGAATGCTGCCTTCGCCTTGAATCCTGGTGAGATGAGTGCTCCTGTCCTTTCGCCTTTTGGCTGGCATATTATCTTGATGAAGGATCGTAAGCAGTTGGAACCATTTGAATATCACAAGGAGAGTATCCTCAAATTCTTGGAACATCGTGATGTTCGCAACAGTATCACGGAACGTAAACTTGATGCTATGGTAAAGGCGTCTAATGGGAAGGTTACCAAGGAACAACTGCTGGAACAGCGTGCTGATTCTATGGCGGCTGCAGATGCCAGTGTTCGCTATCTGATTAAGGAGTATCATGATGGATTGCTGCTTTATGAAATCAGTAATCGCCTGATATGGGATAAGGCTGCCAAGGACGAACAGGCGTTGGCCCACTATTTCAAGAAGAACAAGAAGAAATATGTATGGGAAGAGCCTCGTTTCAAAGGAATGGCTTACCATGTGAAAGATCAGGGTGATGTCAAGGCAGTGGCCAAGTGTGTCAAGAAACTAAAGTTTGATGACTGGAATGAAGCACTCCGTACCACTTTTAACAACGACTCTGTATTACGTATCCGAGTGGAAAAAGGCCTTTTTAAGAAGGGAGACAATGCACTTGTCGATCGTGAAGTCTTTAAAGTCCAAGATGCTAAGGTGGATAGTGTTAAGGGTTATCCCATCGATGCTACCTACGGAAAGTTGCTTAAGAAACCAGAAGACTATACCGATGTGCGTGCCCTTGTAGTGGCTGATTTGCAGGACGAGTTGGAACGTATCTGGATTGCAGACCTCCGCAAACAATATCCAGTGGTTGTCAATACAGAATTATTAAAGACCATCAATAATCATGAGTAGAAAATTCATCGTATTATTAGTATCGTTACTCTCCATAGTACCTTTTGTTAATGCCCAGAAGGTTGACAGCATAGCTCCATCAGTTCCTACCGGAACAACTGTTGACGAAGTTATCTGGGTAGTCGGTGATGAGGCCATCTTGCTGTCTGATGTAGAGGCTATGCGTATTCAGGGACAACAGGAAGGCTTGCATTGGCGTGGTAATCCTGATTGTTCTATTCCAGAACAAATAGCTGTGCAAAAGTTGTATTTGAATCAGGCTATCATTGATAGTGTTGAGGTAACCGAGTCTGATATAGCCCAAGGTGTAGAGCAGTATCTGGAGAACATGATTTCGATGATTGGTTCTCGCGAAAAACTGGAGGAATACCATAAGAAGACGATATCCCAGATTCGTGCAGACTTGCGTGAGTCTTATCGGGAGCGTCAGATGGTTCAGGGTATGCAACAGAAGTTGACCAAGGACATTACCGTGTCGCCTGCCGAGGTTCGTCGTTATTTCAAAGATATGCCTCAGGACAGTCTTCCTTTTGTGCCCACTGAGGTGGAGGTGCAGATTATTACCCAGCAGCCTAAGATAGAGCAAGAGGAAATCAATCGTGTAAAAGAAGAACTGCGTAGTTATACAGAACGTATCAATAAAGGCGAGTCTTCTTTCCAGACGTTGGCGCGTCTGTATTCAGAGGACCCGGGAACAGCCCGTCGTGGTGGTGAACTGGACTATACTGGTCGTGGAATGTTAGACCCCGCTTTTGCCAATGTGGCTTTCGGATTGACAGACCCGAAACGTGTGTCGAAGATTGTAGAGTCGGAGTTTGGCTTCCATATCATCCAGCTGATTGATAAGCGAGGTGAGAAGATTAAAGTCCGTCATATCCTGCGTAAGCCGGTTGTTAGCGACGATGCTATCAATAAGGCACTTGTCCGTCTAGACTCCATCCGCACGGATATTATTGATGGTAAGTTCCCCTTTGATGCGGGCGCATCGGTCATCTCTGATGATAAGGATACACGTAATAATCACGGTTTGATGGCTAATGTCACACAGGAAGGTCGTACGTCGCGCTTTAAGATGGCTGATCTGCCTGCCGAAGTGGCTAAGGCTGTCGATACCTTATCGGTAGGCGATATCTCAAAGCCTTTCACGATGATTAACGAGCGTGGAAAGACGGTTTGTGCCATTGCCCGACTGAAAAGCCGTACAGAAGGTCATAAGGCAACAATTACCGAGGACTTCCAGGTCTTGAAGAACCTTGTCTTGGCGAAACGTCGCAATCAGGTGTTGCACGATTGGGTCGTCAAGCGTATCAAGTCAACTTATGTCCGCATCAATGAGCGTTATCGCGACTGTGATTTCGAATATGAGGGTTGGGTGAGATAATGCATATTTGATGAGACGTCTCGTATTGTTCATAGTGTCTTTGGTCGTAATAGGCATGGTGTTTGCCATGCAGCCGGCCAAGAAACGTACTCCTCGTAAGAAGACTGAGGATAAGAGAGTGTATCTGGTTCATTCTGACAACCTTCACTACGACCAATACCAGAATGGCGATGCCCAGGTGCTCGACGGTAATGTACATTTCCGCCATAACGGGGCAGACCTATACTGCGACAGTGCCCATTTCTATGAGACATCCAACTCCTTTGAGGCCTTTGGACATGTGAAGATGGTCCAGGGTGACACCCTTCGTCTCACCAGTGACTATGCATATTATGACGGTAACGACCAGTTGGCTCAGGCTCGCTATAATGTCGTCCTGAAACACCGCAAGTCCACGCTTTATACCGATTCCCTTGACTATGACCGAATGTACAACTTTGGCAACTTCTTTGAGGGCGGTAAACTGGTGGACGGCTCGTCGGTGCTTACCTCTGACTGGGGAGAATATCATACCGATACCAAGATGGCGATATTCTACTACGATGTGCGTCTGAAGGATAAGAATATGTATCTGACAACGGACTCGCTCTATTATGATACCCAGACATCACGTGCCCATATCGTAGGACCGTCGAACATCACCTCGGGTAATAGCCATATCTATAGCGAAGATGGTTATTATAATACCAAGACGGAGCAGTCGGAACTCTTTGGCCGTTCTGTCATCCGTGATGGAAGTAAAACGTTGATAGGCGATAGTGTTTATCACAATGCCAATGATGGTACCAACTATGCCTTTATGAATGTCATCTACAATGATACCCTCAATAAGAACATGCTGATGGGTGACTATTGTGAGTATAATGATTCAACGGGTTATGCCATGTCCACCAAGAAAGCCGTAACCATTGATTATTCCCAGAAGGACTCTTTGTATATGCATGCCGATACGTTTAAGATTTTTACGTTCAACATCCGGACGGACTCTGTTTATCGGAAAATTCATGCATATAATAAGGTGAGAGCGTACAGAAGAGACATCCAGGCAGTCTGTGACTCGCTGGTCTATAACTCTCAGGACTCCTGTATGACCATGTATAAGGATCCTATTGTGTGGAACATGAACCAACAACTCTTCGGTGAGGAGATACGTGTTTACATGAAGGATTCAACCATCGACCATGCTCATGTCATCAATCAGGCGTTTTCTGTCGAGCAGATGCCTGATTCTGTGCATTTCAATCAGGTGTCCTCCAAGGAAATGAAGGCCTTCTTCCAAAAGGGAGAGATTCGGGAAACGCAGGCCATAGATAACGTGTTGATTGTCTATTATCCGGTGGACGAGTCCGACAGTACCCTCATTGGCTTGAACTATACCGAGACTCCACTCATGAAGATGTTTCTGGAGAATCGTAAGATGAAGAAAATCTGGATGGAGAAGCCCACAGGTGTGCTCTATCCGATGTCGCAGATACCCCCTGACAAGTATTTCCTTCCCCAGTATGCGTGGTTCGACTATGTTCGTCCGCTCAACAAGGAAGATATCTTTAACTGGCGTCCCAAGAAGGCGGGTACGGAGTTAAAGGAACAGAAACGCAGGGAAATACCTAAACGAACAGGCAATGACAGACGTAATCCAGTTGCTCCCTGACAGTGTGGCCAACCAGATAGCTGCTGGTGAGGTCATTCAGCGTCCGGCTTCTGTTATCAAGGAGCTGGTGGAAAATGCTGTGGATGCCGGTGCTACCACTATTAATGTCTTGGTGGTGGATGCAGGTCGTACCTCTATTCAGGTCATTGACGACGGCTGTGGTATGTCTGAGACTGATGCCCGACTAGCTTTTGAGCGTCATGCCACATCCAAGATTCGCCAGGCTGCCGATCTCTTTTCGTTGCAGACGATGGGGTTTCGTGGTGAGGCTCTTCCCTCTATTGCTGCTGTGGCGCAAGTGGAACTGCGCACTCGCAGAGCATCTGACGAGGTGGGCACCTGTCTGCAGATTTCCGGCTCACGCGTTGAAAGTCAGGAGCCTTGCTCATGTGCCGTGGGAAGCCGGTTTACCGTCAGTAACATCTTCTTCAATGTGCCAGCGCGTCGTAAGTTCCTGAAAAGCAATGCCACGGAACTGAATAATATCCTGACCGCCTTTGAGCGTATCGTGCTGGTCTATCCGGAGATTAGCTTCACGCTCCATAGTAATGGACAGGAACTGATGAACCTGCGTGCTGGCTCTTTGCGCCAACGCATCACCGATGTCTATGGACGGCGCTATGGTCAGGATTTGCTTCCTGTAAGCGTGGAGACGGCTATCTGTAAGATTACGGGATTTGTAGGAAAACCGGAGTCGGCTCGAAAGAAAGGGGCTCACGAGTATTTCTTCGTGAACGGCCGATTCATGAAACACCCTTATTTCCATAAAGCCGTACAGCAAGCCTATGATAGACTTATACAAATAGGTACGCACGTACCTTATTTTATATACTTCGATGTCAGTCCTGCTGATATCGATGTCAATATCCATCCTACGAAGACCGAAATCAAGTTTGAGAATGAACAGGCTATCTGGCAAATACTGGCAGCGGCAGTTAAGGATGCAATTGGACAGTTCTGTGAGATTCCCCAGATAGATTTTGACACCGAGGGTAAACCGGACATTCCTGTTTTTAATCCATCGGAGACCTCTAATGTGGCAGCGCCTGTCAGTCATGCCAATCCCCAGTATAATCCGTTCCGACAGAAACCTTCTCAGGACTGGCAGAAGTTATATGAGGCGCTTCCTAAGGAGACGAAACCGGCGGAGGTGCCGCTGTTTGACGAGCCGCCGGTTATGGAAGAGCACTTGACTCCTCAGAGTCAGTCAGTCATCTCTGATATGGCACCGACCCACTATCAATATAAAGGCCGGTATATCATGACTGCTGTAAAGTCGGGTTTGATGATTATAGACCAGCATCGTGCTGACATCCGGGTTCGTTACGAAAGATATCTTCACCAGTTGGCTGAGGCTCCTGCTGAAAGTCAGCGGCTGCTCTTCCCCGAGGTGCTGGAATTGTCGCCAGCAGAGGCGGCTTTAGTCACAGACCTGTTGCCAGCGTTGACCAACCTGGGCTTTGAACTGACTCCGCTCGGTCCTGCCAGCTATGCAGTCAATGGGATTCCTGCTGGCCTCGAGGGGTTACGCCCGTCCCGTCTCTTACAGGAGCTGTTGGCATCTCCTCCTGCCACTGTCAACCGCGATGTGCTGTCGGCTAACACCCAGTTGGCGCTGTCTCTTGCGCGCCATGCTGCTATTCCCTATGGACAATTGTTGACAAACGATGAAATGGATGTACTTGTCAATGACCTTTTTGCATGCGAAAATGTCAATTATACGCCAGACGGGAAAAACATATTAAGCATCCTTCCGCAACGTGATATAGAACATATAATTGAATAGAGATGATTACCAAATCAAGAAATTTGCAAATTTTAATAAGAAAAATCAACTTTTTCTTGCTCAATTAAAAAAAAAAGCCTAATTTTGTCGCGGTTTGTAGGATGTAGTGTCCTACTATCCGTATGTTAATGAGATTGAGAGAACAACAAAAAACAATAAAAAAAGATAATTTTAATATTAATTTAATTCTAAGTTCAATGAAAAAGAAAATCATTAATGGTTTGCTCTTCGCAGTTGTATTAGTAGCTGCTACGAGCTCATTCGTGTCTTGTAAGGACTATGATGGTTACAATGAGCTTAATGAAAAGTACCTGACTCTTCAGGATGCTTTCAATAAGCAGGTTGCAGCCATGAACGACTATGTTCTGACTTCAAAGTACAATCAGGAAGTTGGTGCTAACTACGATGTAAACAAGGGTACTATCAAGGCTCGTCTGGATGAAATCGAAGATGAGCTGGATCCTTCAGATCCTACCTCACTGGCTTGGCAGGTTCACAAGAACAGCGAAGCTATCGCTTCTTTGGGTGACACTCTTCATCAGTTTGTATTTATGTGGGGTGATGACCTGAAGTCTGCATTGACAAATGCCGGTAAGGCTAAGCAAATTGCTCTGTCTTACGATACCGATACTGCTAAGATCAATCAGGCTATCAAGAATGCTCAGGATATCGCTGACAAGGCTTGGAACTATGTAAACAAGGGTCTTGCAAAAGACAAGGATGGTAACACGAAGGAAGACTTCCAGGCTTGGGTTAAGTACTTCGAGGATGCTGACGCTGCTCTGGCAGAGGATATCGCTTCTTTGAAGAAGGATGTTAACAACATTCTGGCTCTCGTTCAGCAGCAGGTTACTGGTATCGAGATTCAGGGTACTGTTAATCCTATCTATGGTACTTTCGCTTATCCTGTAGGTGTTCAGAGCAATATTCTCGCTACTTACTATGGTGAGTTTGACAAGAAAGTTTATTTCCCCGCAGGTGATCTTGATGATGGCGTTTGGGCAAATGAGGTACCTGCTATTCTGAATAGTGAGTTGAAGGAAATTGGTGCTCCTGAAGAGTCGTTCGAAAAGGGCATTAACATGAATGAGAATAATGGCAATGCTGGTTGGCTTTATCTGACCGTTAACCCCTCTGACGTTGTGATGGACGGTAAGGAGTTCACACTCCGCACATCAGACAATCAGGTTTCTAAGGTTGTTCTTTCTCCTCTGGCTTCTTGCACAGATCAGTTGAAGTGGGGCTTCAAGCGTGCTGCTGAGAACTCTCCTAACGGTTTCTATGCTGCTACTGCTACTATCAAGAAGGAGAATGTCAAGGATGTTGCTCTGAGCTTCGACATGCAGTCACTGAAGTCTCAGGTTAAGGATATCATGAATGACTGGAGTTCTGCTTCTCCTGCTGATATTGCTAAGTTGGGTCTGGCTGTATTGAATGGTATGCAGGCTAATCTCCCCCGTCTGGGTGTTCAGGCTCAGTGGAAGGATACTCTTGGATGGAAGAACTATGTATCTAAGTATGATCTCGCTGCATTCAGCGCTAAGCCTGTTGGTTACGACTTCCTCTATAATTCAGACTTCTCTCCTTCTATCGTGAAGCTGAAGAACAAGATTATTGCTAAGGAGAAGGCTATCTCTCAGGAGGTTATCAAAGAGATTGCTGACGCTATTAAGATTCAGATTGGTCTGCCTACTACAAGCGGAAATGTTAAGGTTGTAGGAAATAATGTATATATCGTTATGCCTGCTAACTCTGTTAACATTAGTGGTAATGCAAATTACACCATTCCTGCGGGTGCTTTTGCTGCTGGTGTTCCTGCTACAGCTTATCCTATCATCGCTACTGTCTCTGCATCGAACCCTGATGAGATTGAGTTGGACATTACTTCAGTATTCAATGCTATCAAGAATGGTATTGAGCAGTCTATCGCTGGTATCGATGACAAGGCAGCCGGTATTGTAAATAAGGTTCTGAACAAGGTTATCAATGTTGAGAACAAGGTATTCGGCAAGGTTATTTCTGTAGCTCAGAATCCTAACCGTTATATCCAGCCTGCTCTGATTGCTCGTAGCGAGCAGCTCGGTTATTTCTATCCCAGCCGTACTCACATTGCTCCTACTCAGATTAAGAAGGGTACTAAGATTATGTTCTATCCTACCACTCTGACTGGTGAGGTTGTTGCTCCTGCTTTCAAGAAGTACGTAGCAGTCTGCGGTGCTTGGGAAATCAATGACATGTCAAAGACCAAGGATGCTAAGGCATTCAACACCGGTGATGTCATGAATAAGGTTATCGATGGTAACAGCTACAACATGTCAACTCCGTTCGAGTACACTATTGACGCTCCTGCTGGAACCGTTCTCGAGATTATCTATGAGACTCTGGGTTACAACGGTAAGGTTGCTGGTAAGAAGTACTATATCGAGGTCTTTGAGTAAATCCATATTTAGAAACGTAAAAAATACAAGATAAGTTTATGAATATCAAGAAAGTATTGTTATCTTGCCTGATGCTGGCTGGTGTCCTGTCTGTATCTGCACAGGAGGCTAAGACAGAGTATGTACACAATCCCTATTGGTACATACAGGTTCAGGGCGGTGCCCAGTACACTCTTGGTGAGATAGATTTCAAGGATCTCATCTCTCCCAATGTACAGGTATCATTAGGTCGTCAGTTTACCCCCATCTTCGGTGCTCGTCTGTCAGTGAATGCTTGGCAGAGCCGTGCTGGTATTGAACTCAACTCATTCACCTATCCTAACGTATCAGGTGAGGGCGCACAGGGAACGACCACTGCTACCCGTCAGGGTGGTACCACTAAGTGGAAGTGGATGTACGTTGCTCCTGGCATCGATTTCACATTCAACCTCTCTAATATTATCTGTGGTTACAATCCTAACCGTATTTTCAACGTTAGTGCATTCATCGGTGGTGGTGCCAACATCGCTTGGGGTATGGATAAGGCTAGCAACTGGGACAATGATATTACTGCTCAGTACTTTGTTAATACCTATGCTGAAACTGGTCAGCAGAATATTGACTACTATTGGACTGGCACAAAGGTTCGTGGTTATGGACGTGCAGGTATTACTGCTGACTTCCGTGTTAGCGAGGCTGTAAGCCTGGGTCTTGAGGTTAACGCCAATACCCTGAGCGACCACTATAATGGTAAGAAGGCTAACAACTGGGACTGGTATTTCAATGCCCTGGCTGGTATCAAGATCAACCTCGGTAAGACTCACACAACTCGCACCATCGAGGCTCCAAAGCCTGTTGAGCGCGTGGTTGAGAAGGTTGTCGAGAAGATCATCGAGAAGCCATGTCCTCCCGTTGAGCCAACAAGTGCTGTAGTTGTTAAGGAACCATTCCGTCGTGACGTATTCTTCAGCATCAACAAGACTGCTGTTACTAAGCAGGAGCAGGTTAAGGTGAAGGAAGTTGCTGACTACCTGAAGGCTAACCCCAATGCTACCGTAGAGGTAACTGGTTATGCTGACCGTGGTACAGGTAATCCTCGCATCAACAAGCGTCTCTCTGACCAGCGTGCAAAGTCTGTCTTCAACATGCTGACCAAGCAGTACAAGATTGCTGCTTCTCGCATCAAGGTAGATTCTAAGGGTGATACCATCCAGCCATTTGCTAAGGAGGTTGAAAACCGCGTAACTATCTGTATCGCTGAGTAACTAATTTAGAAATTAAATATGGAGCCTGGTTTTACGGTTTGACGTAGGCCAGGCTCTTTTTGACTAAACAATAGGTATATGAAAAGATTTTTATTTTATTTATTGGTATTGACTCCATTGTGCGTTTATGCGGATCTGCCTCCAACGGGTTATTATAGGATTCAAAATGCAAAGACTGACAGCTATTTGTTAATTGTTGATACAAAATCAGCAACAAATGCTCAAGACATCGCTAGTGGAAATGCCGATTTGGAGGCTATTTATATGATAGATGACTTTGAGGCTAATGTAGCTTATAATCCTGCTACAATTTGTTATATAGAGGCCTTTGGAGGAGGACAATACAACATTAGTGGACAAGGTCTTAACTTGTATAATATAGCTAGTCGTTTGTTTAATATTGACGAAGTGAACGCTCCGATATATCAAATCTATGCCGAGGTGTCAAATGGCCTTGTTAAAGTTAAGAGAAACTTGACTCATCCCACAGACAGATATGGTAAAAGTTTGTATCCAGGTATTGACGGTTCAAATAAGAATTGGCGCATCCTTAGTGTTGATCAGAGTAGTTCACAGTATTTTGGCGTGGAGCCTGACGTGACAGCTGGAGAATATCATTGGGCTACGATGTATGCCGGTTTTCCCTTTAAGGCATCCTCTTCTGATACTAAAATCTTCGTTGTTGATAAGATAGACAATGACTATGGTTGTGCTGTCATCAAGGAGGTAACAAACGTTCCAGCACAAACACCGGTTTTGTTTCGTTGTGCCTCTGCTTCTCCGTCTGATAATAAGTTAACTTTGCTTGCTCCAGATACGGAGAGCTCTACTGGGACTAATTATTTAATAGGTAATTACTATTGTAATGATGTAGATGATGCGGGGGCATTATATCCTCATCGCAATGTTACGCCCTTTAATGCAAATAACATGCGAATGCTAGGTGTAGATGCCAATGGAAATCCTGCTTTTGTTAAAGGTAGTGCAGATAATCTGGTGGTGAGTGTTGTTGATGGGAAATGGTATTTGCCTGCCAATAAATGCTATTTGCCGGTAGGAAATAATGCTCCTGATGTTTTGAAGATACTTACATGGGAGGAGTATGTTACTGGCATTGAAGAAGTGACAACGTCTACGTCTGAAAGCAAGAAGGTAATCTACGACCTTCAGGGCCGCCGCGTACAGACTCCAGCAAAGGGCCTTTATATCGTAAATGGTAAAAAAGTCGTGATTAAGTGAGATCACTTGAAAGATTAATTATAAAAATTGCTACCATTAAATCTTGCAATTGCGAGCATTAATGGTAGCAATTTTTTCCCTTAATGGTTGTTCTTAAATACTTTCGGAGTATTTTGCAATACTTTCGGAGTATTTTATAATAACCCTGCCTTATTGAGCAATAACCCTGCCTTATTGAGCAATAACCCTGCCTTATTGAACGTTTAGAATATCGTGCGGGTAATACGGAGATTGATGACCGGATAAACCTTGATACCCTTTACAAATTTAACATACGAACCGACCTTGCCGCCGATATCCTCTACATCCTTAGCCAGATCGATGCCTTCGTGGGTCATGATGCTGGGTGTTCCCCCCCAAAACATGACACCGGCGTCGAAACCAATGTGGTATTTGTCGTTATTCTTAATGAGACGGCCCTCGTAGCCAAAGCCTAAGTAGGGCTTGAAGCTGTTGGCACGAGCATCTGCATAAACCATGCTGTTCTCGTTAGGCTCCATATAGTAAGTTTCGCCTTTTTTGTGTTCTACACCATAGACGTCTGTCACGTCGTGGCTGAACTTGCCAAGGGGAATACCCATGCGACCCATGTTGATAATACGCTGTCTTATATTGTCGTCAAATGACACTTCACCTATACCTTCTATTGTCATAATGGGTTCGTCATAATAGGCACAATCCCACAGATGGTTGTACATACCTACAGCAAACAAAGAGGGGGAATCCTCCTGTGCATTGACAGCCTCGGCAATCTTTGAGGGTCCCCAGTGGAAACCGGCAGTAATGTGCCAGTGCTTGTTCTTGAAAGGATAGACATCTACGAGGAATTTGAAATTCCACATGGTGGGTTTGCCCTTCATCGTGACATTCTGGTCGACCTTGAAACCAGTTAGCCCATACAGCATTTCCGCCATGCGGTCGAAAGTTGAGCCAGTAGGAAGTCCTGCGTCATCGAACGACTCCACATTAAAGTGCATATCGTAGTTAAAGCGAGGCATCACCTCGAAACCGGTGCGCAGTTTCACCATCTCATGAACAGGCATGGCTACATCGAAGCCAATACCGGTAGTTCCCAGTGTTACACCGAAGTCGAGCTGCTTGAACGGCTTAAACGTTTTCTCCTGTGCTTGAGTGGTACAGAGACAGCAAGCTAAAGCTATAGAAATAACGATTCTTTTCATATTCTTTTTATATACATATTTAATTTCGTTGCAAAAGTAGGACAAAAAAGCGAAATAACCAATAAAATACTTTGTTTTTCTGATTTATTTGCTTATTTTTGCAAGGCAAAGAAGTTAGATGTATATGAATATGATGAGAAAATTCATGCTGTTGCTGGCCTTTGTAGGCCTGTCTGCTACAGCAATGGCTCAAGACAGCCAGTGGTTTGTGCAGACCAACTTTACGTGGAATGCTTGGTATGGAGTAGGCGATAAGTCGCTTGTGGCTCCTTTTCATAAATTCCCTGGTGGTGGGGGCGACGGTCATACTGGCTGGGGTATCTCGCTGGCTGGTGGCCGTTGGATGACTTCTGTTTTGGCTCTGCGTACCAAGCTGAACCTGTGGCAGATGGGAACCAAGAGTGACGACGGGCAGAAGGCTGACAAATACTGGACGCTGAACGAACAGGTGTTGTTCAATCTTAGCAGTCTGTTGTTAGGACACGATCCCTATCGTTTCTGGAATTTCATCCCTTACATCGGAGCAGGTGTTTCCCGCAATATGTCTGAGGCTCATTATACCAGTGACCTCAGCTTCGGTATTCTGAACACTTTCCGACTGACACCCAAGCTGGCAGCCAACTTCGAGATAGGATGGAACAGCTATGAGGGGAATGGTGGTATAGCCTTGAAAGACCGTTTGCAACAGATAACCTTCGAGTTTGGTGTTACTTGGTGCTTTGGCACGTCAAAAGCCAGCAAGAAGGCAAATGCTGATGCTATCGAGTCGCTCTCGCAGGGTGAGATTGATGCCTTGAATGCCCAGTTGGCAGATATGGAAGCCGAGAACGAACAGTTGCGCAAGGAGTTGGAAGAGGCAAAAAAAGGGGGAAAATAGATGAATTTTTGAAAAAAGTGGTGCAAAAGTTTGGCAGTTTCGAAAAATTGCCGTACCTTTGCACTCGCTTTTGAAAAGCAAGGGCGCTTAGCTCAGCTGGTTTAGAGCATCTGCCTTACAAGCAGAGGGTCGGGGGTTCGAATCCCTCAGCGCCCACAAAGAAAGTTTTCGGAACTTTTTTTTTGTGTTAAATATCAAAAAATAACAATGACGGCAGTAAATTTTTCACTTTTGACTTTTCGCTTTTCGTTTTTCGCTTTTCACTTATTCTTACTACCTTTGACCTTTGGTCTTAGGTAGGTTGCATCATGGAAATGAAAATAAATCTAAATTTATTTTGCATTTCGCTCGATTTGCACTACCTTTGCATCAACACAACAACTTAACAAAAGGAATAAAAAACGGAAAACAAAGAATGATTTGGAATGAAACCATGGAGTGCATGGATCGCGAGCAACTGCGCGAGATTCAGAGCAGCCGACTGAAAAAGATGGCGGAGTATGTATATCATAATACCCCGTTCTATCGTAAAAAGTTCCAGGAGATGGGACTCGAACCCGGTGATATCAAGTCGATTGATGATATCACCAAGTTACCTTTTACCAACAAGCTCGACTTGCGCGACAACTATCCTTTCGGATTGGCTGCCGTCCCCATGTCGCAGATTGTTCGTATCCACGCATCGAGTGGTACGACGGGTAAACCCGTTGTTGTGTTGTACACTCGCAAAGACCTTGCTATGTGGGCAGAGGCCATCTCGCGTGCCTTTACAGCCTATGGCGCCACGAAGGATGATATCTTCCAGGTGGCTTACGGCTATGGCTTGTTTACGGGTGGACTGGGTGCTCACGATGGCGCCACGAATATCGGTGCCAGTGTGATTCCCATTTCGAGTGGTAACACGCAGAAGCAGATGACGCTGATGCACGATTTTGGAACAACAGTGCTGTGCTGTACCCCCAGCTATGGACTTTTCTTAGGTGAAGCCATGCAGGAGTGCGAGTGGTCCAGAGATGAATTTAAACTGAAGATCGGTGCCTTTGGTGCCGAGCCGTGGACGGAGGAGATGCGCAAGAAACTGGAACAGTCGCTGGGCATCAAGGCCTACGACATCTACGGTCTGTCGGAGATTGCTGGTCCTGGCGTGGGTTATGAGTGCCAACACCAGTGTGGTACTCACCTGAACGAGGACTATTTCTATCCTGAAATCCTGAATCCTGAGACCGGCGAGCCCATGCCTGAAGGACAACTGGGCGAATTGACCTTTACGCACTTGACAAAGGAGGGTATGCCGCTGTTGCGCTATCGGACCCACGACTTGACGGCGTTGCACTACGACAAGTGTAAGTGCGGTCGTACATTGGTGCGCATGGACCGTATTCTGGGCCGTTGCGACGATATGCTCATCATCCGCGGCGTCAACGTATTCCCGTCGCAGATTGAGGATGTCATCCTGAAACAAGAGGAGTTCGAACCTCACTTCTTCCTGACCGTTGACCGCGTGAACAATACTGATACCTCGGAGTTGAAGGTGGAGGTGAAGGAAGAGTACTTTACGGACGACATGGCCACGATGGTAGGTCTGCAGAAGAAACTGGAAGGCGAACTTCGTAGCGTTATCGGCCTCGGATTCAAGGTGAAGCTGGTAGAGCCCAAGGCTATAGAACGCTCTGAGGGCAAAGCCAAGCGTGTGAATGACAAACGTAAATTTAAATAAAAGATTATGTTAGCTAAACAATTATCAATTTTCCTGGAGAATAAGTCGGGCAGACTGACAGAAGTCACCGACGTGTTGGGCAATGCGGGCGTCAACCTCTCAGCCATGAGTATTGCCGATAATTCTGATTTCGGTATCCTGCGATGCATTGTCAGCGATCCTGAAAAGGCCTATCAGGTACTGAAGGCAGCTCACTTTGCTGTGAAGATTACCGATGTCATCGGTTTCACTTGTCCTAATACCAGTGGCTCGCTGGCCAAGGTGCTGAAACATCTTTCGGAGAACGGTGTGTTCATCGAGTATATGTATTCCTTTGCCAATGGCGATGTAGCTACTGTGGTAATCCGTCCTACCGACCTGGAGAGCTGTGAGCGTATCCTTGCCGAGAAGAAGGTGGATTTGTTGGCCGACAGCGACCTCTATCGCCTGTAAGCCTCAAATGGGAAATGAGAACTCGACCTTTGGTCGCTTTCTTGCTAAGGCAAGCGTCACCCTTCGGGATGCCGAGCGGTACCTATAGGTCAAAGAATGAGTAATGAGAAATGTAAATGAAAAGATGACGAAATGAAGGTTGTATTGTTAAACAATGCTAATAAACTGATAATTTCTCATTTCTCATTTCTCATTTCTCATTTTTCTTTGTACCTTTGCACTCGCTTTCAAAAAGCAGGGGCGCTTAGCTCAGCTGGTTTAGAGCATCTGCCTTACAAGCAGAGGGTCGGGGGTTCGAATCCCTCAGCGCCCACTACGAAGGAGTTCCAAAATATTTTGGGACTCTTTTTTGTTAAATATCAAAAAATAACATTGATAGCAGTAAATTGGCTTTCCCCTTCGGTCTTAGGTAGGCTACATCTTGGAAATGAAAATAAATCTAAATTTATTTTGCATTTCGCTCGATTTGCACTACCTTTGCAGCACATTTGAGAGAATGTATAGCTATATATAATAAATAAGGTATAAAGGAAATAATGGAATTGGACGTTTTAACCGCCATCTCGCCTATTGATGGACGTTACAGAAACAAGACAGAACAACTGGCAGGATATTTTTCAGAGTATGCTTTGATACGCTACCGAGTTCGTGTGGAGATCGAGTATTTCATTACGCTCTGTGAATTGCCCTTACCCCAATTGGAGGACTTCGACCATAACCTGTTTGAACCACTTCGTGATATTTACCGAACCTTTACAGAGCAGGATGCTGCCCGTGTCAAGGAGATAGAGAAGGTTACTAATCACGACGTCAAGGCCGTGGAATACTTCATCAAGGAAAAAATTGATGGAAGTGAAAAACTAAAAGTGAAGAGTGAGCAATACAAGGAATTCATTCACTTTGGCTTGACCTCACAAGACATCAACAATACCAGTGTGCCCCTTTCTATCAAGGAGGCACTGGAAGAGGTGTACTATCCGATGGTGGAGGAGTTGATTGAGCAGTTGAACGACTATGCTGAGCAGTGGAAGAACGTTCCCATGTTGGCCAAGACTCACGGGCAACCCGCTTCTCCTACCCGTCTGGGCAAGGAGATTATGGTGTATGTCTATCGTCTGGAAGAGCAGCTGCGTGGTTTGAAAGATACCCCCATTACTGCTAAGTTCGGTGGTGCTACGGGTAATTATAATGCGCATCATGTGGCTTATCCCCAGTACGACTGGCGTGAGTTCGGCAATCAGTTTGTCAGCGAGAAATTAGGGCTGGAGCGCGAGCAGTGGACTACCCAAATCTCGAACTACGACTGGCTGGGCGCCATCTTTGATGCGATGCGCCGCATCAATACGATTATTATCGATTTGGACCGTGACTTCTGGATGTATATTTCGATGGAGTATTTCAAGCAGAAGATTAAGGCCGGTGAGGTTGGTTCGAGCGCTATGCCCCATAAGGTTAATCCCATTGATTTCGAGAATTCGGAAGGTAACATGGGAATGGCCAATGCCGTGCTGGGATTCCTGGCACAGAAATTGCCTGTAAGCCGTTTGCAGCGCGACCTGACCGACTCGACTGTGCTTCGCAATGTGGGTGTTCCCATGGGTCATGCCCTTATTGCTATTCAGAGTACGCTGAAGGGACTCCGCAAACTGATTCTCAATGAGGCTAAGTTGCAGGAGGACTTGGATAACACTTGGGCTGTGGTAGCCGAAGCCATCCAAACCATTCTTCGCCGTGAGGCTTATCCGAATCCCTACGAGGCACTGAAGGCCTTGACACGTACCAACCAGAAAATGACGGAAGAGACCATCCATGAATTTATTAAGGGCTTGGAGGTCTGCGATGAGGTGAAAGAAGAACTAATGGCAATTACGCCAAGCAATTACACGGGAATTTAATATACATTAATATATTAACGAAATAACGAGAAAAGAATCATTATCAACAACACAAACAGAGAGCCGTGAGGCACTCCTTAAAACAAAAGTAAAAGATTATGGAATTCGAAAACGAGAAGAAAAACGAAGAGCTCACTAACGAGCAGCAAAACACAGAAGGTCACGAGGGTGGCTATCAAGGTTATCGTCCAGGACGCTCACCACGTCCACGTATTCATCAACCACGTCCCTACAATGCACAGGGAGGATACAATCGTAATCAGAATCAAGACGAGGGTGGATTCCGCCCTGAGGGCTTTGGCGCAGGTTTACAGAGTGCAGCTCCTCAGCGTGGTGGCTATCGTCCTCGTAACAATTATAACAACGAGGGCGGCTATCAGCCTCGTCCCCGTCAGCAGTATGGTCAGCAGGGCGGCTATCAGCCTCGTCCCCGCTTCAACCAGCAACAGGAAGGAGAGGGTGGCTATCAGCCCCGTCCCCGTCAGCAGTATGGTCAGCAGGGCGGCTATCAGCCTCGTCCCCGCTTTAACCAGCAACAGGAAGGAGAGGGTGGCTATCAGCCCCGTCCCCAGTATGGACAGCAAGGCGGCTACCAGCCCCGTCAGCAGGGTGGATATGCTCCTCAGCGCGGTGGTTATCAGCAGCGTGGCGGCTATCAGCCCCGTCAACAAGGCGGCTATGGTCCTCAGCGTGGTGGTTACCAGCAGCGTGGCGGCTATCAGCCTCGTCCCCAGGGCGGTTATCGCCAGCATACTCCTGGCTACGACCCCAATGCCAAGTATAGCATGAAGAAGCGCATTGAGTATAAGGAGGAAAACTTTGATCCCAATGAGCCTATTCGTCTGAATAAGTACCTGGCAAATGCCGGTGTCTGCAGCCGTCGTGAGGCCGATGAGTTCATCCAGGCAGGTGTTGTCACCGTAAATGGTGAGATTGTTACCGAATTGGGAACCAAGGTGTTGCGTACTGATGAGGTGAAGTTCCACGACCAGCCAGTATCGATGGAGAAGAAGGTATATGTGCTGCTCAACAAGCCCAAGGACTATGTTACCACCAGTGACGATCCTCAGCAGCGTAAGACTGTGATGGATCTGGTAAAGGGCGCTTGTCCTGAGCGCATCTATCCCGTAGGTCGTCTGGACCGTAATACTACGGGTGTCCTGTTGCTTACCAACGATGGTGACCTGGCTTCTAAACTTACTCATCCTAAGTTCCTGAAGAAGAAGATTTACCACGTGCATCTCGACAAGAACGTAACGGCTCATGATATGCAGCAGATAGCTGAAGGTATCACACTCGACGATGGCGAGATCAAGGCTGATGCTATTGAATATGCCAGCGATACTGACAAGAAACAGGTAGGCATAGAGATTCACTCTGGAAAGAACCGTATTGTGCGCCGTATCTTCGAGAGTCTGGGCTATAAGGTGACCAAGCTCGATCGTGTCCAGTTTGCCGGACTGACCAAGAAGAACGTTCGTCGTGGTGACTGGCGTTACCTCACCGAGGAGGAGGTTGACCGCCTGCGCATGGGAGCTTATGAATAATGATTAATTAGTAATTAGTGATTAGTAATTATGATTTGTTCAAACTCGGAATTATTGGGAGTCACCCATGTCTGATTTCGTGTAGGGTGTAATCATAATTACTCATTACTAATTACTCATTACTAATTAATAATATGAAAAGAACTAAGATAATTGATGTGCTCAAGAGCACAGAATATGGTAAGGAAGTCTGCGTAAAGGGTTGGGTGCGCACGCACCGCAGCTCGAAGGCCGTTGACTTCATTGCCTTGAACGATGGTTCAACCATCAAGAACGTTCAGATTGTGGTTGATCCTGCTAAGTTCGAAGAAGAGACACTCAAGCAGATCACAACAGGAGCCTGCATCTCGGCCGAAGGTATTCTGGTTGAGAGCCAGGGCGCAGGTCAGTCGTCAGAAATCCAGGCTACTCGTCTCGAGGTTTACGGTCTGTGCGGCAACGACTATCCCATGCAGAAGAAGGGTCAGAGCTTCGAGGTGATGCGTAAGAACGCCCACATGCGTCTGCGCACCAACACCTTTGGTGCCGTGATGCGCATCCGCCACAACATGGCGATGGCCATCCACACCTATTTCCACGAGCACGGTTTCTTCTATTTCCACACCCCACTGATCACAGCCAGCGACTGTGAGGGCGCAGGAAACATGTTCCAGGTAACTACCAAGAACCTCTACGACCTGAAGAAAGACGAGAACGGCAAGATTATCTACGACGACGATTTCTTTGGCGAGCAGACATCACTCACCGTTTCTGGTCAGCTCGAGGGCGAGTTGGGTGCCACCGCACTGGGTGCTATCTACACCTTCGGTCCAACTTTCCGCGCAGAGAACTCAAACACGCCACGCCACTTGGCAGAGTTCTGGATGGTAGAGCCCGAGGTAGCCTTCCTCGACCAGGAAGAACTGATGGACCTTGAGGAAGACTTTATCAAGTACTGCGTACGCTGGGCACTCGACAACTGTAAGGACGACCTTCAGTTCCTCAACCAGATGATTGACAAGACGCTGATTGCCCGTCTCGAGGGCGTACTCAAGGACACCTTCGTTCGTCTGCCATATACCGAGGGTATCAACATCCTTCAGGAAGCCATCAAGAACGGCAAGAAGTTCGAGTTCCCCTGCAACTGGGGTGACGACCTTGCCAGCGAGCACGAGCGCTACCTCGTTGAGGAGTACTTCAAGAAGCCCGTCATCATGACCGACTATCCCCGTGCCTTCAAGTCGTTCTACATGAAGCAGAACGAAGCACAGGGCGAGGGTAGTGTAGGTTATAAGGGTGCTGTTGCTCCTGGTCCTACGATGCAGGGTACCGATGTTCTCTTCCCACAGATTGGTGAGATTATCGGTGGTTCCGTCCGTGAGGAGAGCTACGATAAGCTGATGGCTGAGATTGAGCGTCGTGAGATGGACCAGACCCACCTTTGGTGGTATATCGACACCCGCCGCTGGGGTTCATGCCCACACGCCGGTTTCGGTCTTGGTTTCGAGCGTCTCATCCTGTTCGTAACAGGTATGCAGAACATCCGCGACGTGATACCTTTCCCACGTACACCAAAGAGTGCAGAGTTCTAAACGAGGGTAATACCTTCTTCAGAAATAGTAATCAGTCGGCGGCGGTATAAGTCGCCGATTGCTTTTTTATATACCTTCTTCGATACCTTGAAACGCTCGGCTATTTCCTCGGCGTTGCTCTTGTCACCCAAGTCGCAATGGCCGTCGTGCGTTTGGAGGTAGTGCAGCAGTTCTTCGGAGAAGTCGAGGGCTTGTTCATAGCCTGTGCGCTTCTGGTAGCGTTCCACTTTGGCGGTAGCCATCAGTCGGTGGGTCTTCTCGTCCTCCATCACATAGACATAATACCTCTCGCCCTTCTTCATGCGCTGTTTCTGCTCGCGGAATGGGCAGAAAAGGTCCTTCATTAGTCCCCAGTTCAGGAAGGCACCGTACTCATTGGTCCACGCACATTCCAGCCAGGCAAACTCGCCAACCTTCGCCAATGGGCGTAGGGTGGTGGCAATCAGTTTCTCCTCCTGGTCCAAATAGATGAACACCTCTATCTTCTGCCCTATCTTGGCCCCTTCGGGTACATAGCGGGTAGGGAGCAGGATTTCGCCATCATCGCCTCCGTCCAGATACAGGCCGAAATCCACGCGTTTTACGATTTTCAAAGTGTTGTAGTCTCCGAGCTTAATCATGGTTTTCTTCTGTTTCTTCTGTTTTTTCTAGATTTTCTAGACGTTCTAGATTATCTAGATTTTCCAATAAGCCGTCACGCATGTGGATAGTACGGTCGGTGATGGAGGCCAACTGCTCGTCGTGTGTCACGATGACGAAGGTCTGTCCGAATTTGTCGCGCAGGTCGAAGAACAGCTGGTGCAGTTCCTCCTTGTTTTTGGTGTCCAGCGAGCCACTGGGCTCGTCAGCCAGAATGACGGCGGGATTGTTCACCAGCGCACGGGCAACAGCCACACGCTGCTTCTCGCCACCGCTGAGCTCGTTGGGCTTGTGTTTCGCACGGTCCGACAGTCCCATAAACTGCAACAGCTCTTCGGCACGCTGCTTGGCGGCCTTGCTGCCCGTACCTGCAATATAGGCCGGTATCATGATGTTCTCTAACGCGGTGAACTCAGGCAACAGCTGATGGAACTGGAATACGAAGCCGATATGCCGATTACGGAAGTCAGCCAGTTTTTTCTGTGAAAGCGTGGTGACGTTGACATTGTCAATGAGTATTGAACCAGCGTCAGGCTTGTCCAGCGTGCCAATGATCTGTAACAGCGTGGTCTTTCCGGCACCACTGGGGCCTACGATGCTTACTACCTCGCCTTTCTCAATGTGGAGGTCAATGCCTTTCAGCACTTCCAGCGAACCGAAGCTCTTCTTAATATCCTTGATGGTAATCATAATTCCTTTTTGTTTGAATGCGAGCTAAGCTCGAATCCTCATTCCTAATTTCTCATCTCCTTGTGTATCCATTGCAGAATAGCATCGTAAATACTGCTCTCCTCCTGGTGCTGAGCCGCCGTGAAGGTCATGCTCTCCTCTTTCTGTGTACCATACTGGTCAGGGAAGACAATCATGATGTTCTTACCCGAGAAGTGTTGCATCAGTTCGTTGGGCAACCGATCCAGTGCATTCTTATAGGATATGGTGCCCTTACGTGCGGTAATTACGACGAACATGTGATCCTCGCTCACCTGTTCGGCCAGTTTGGGCAGTTCGTTCCAGTGAGCCATAAATGTGTATTCCGCTCGGACGTTGGTGTGGTGGTTGTTGATGTACTCCCTGATCAGTTCCAGCGATTCCTCGCGTCCGTGGAACTGTATCCTGCAATCCAGGTTGCTGGCCATCCTTGCCAGTCGTTCCAGCCAGCGGTGGAATCCAGGCTCGAACTCAGCCCTGCTGGGCACCACTACCTGGATGCGTCGCAGCGTGTTGAGCGGTTGGACAAAACGCGTCAGGATAATCTGGCGGTTCAGACCGTTGTACAAGCTCTGGATGAAGTCACCCCAGAACTTCGGGTTTACCTCAGTATGGACGTGCATACCCATGATAATCTCAGAGGCGGCAAACTCGCGGAAGGCGTGCTTGATGCCGTTGGCTATGTTGGAAGCCAGTCTTACCTGCGTCTGCATCCTTACCTCTGTCGAACTGGCCCGTTGCTGCAGCATCTCCAGAAGCCTCAGTCCCTGATCACGGTGCTGGTTGGCAGCCTTGTCGTCATAGACCACGTTCAGTGCCACCATCTCTCTTTCCAGTTTGGGGTTGCGCATCATAATGGCCAACTCCAGCAGTTGCGGTGCAATGTCGGGATATTTTACGCAGAGCAGTATCTTCTCATCGTCAGTATCCTTTTTGTTGTATTGCCATTGCGCCTTCTCACGCAAGATAATCTGTTTCGACGCTTGTTCCGTCATCATGGTGCTGATGATGCAGGTGATGAGGATCATGATGATGACACCGTTCAGCATCTCGTTGGTGACCAGAAAGACGCCAGGACTGATTTCCAGTCTCATTCCCACCATCACCATCGCAATGGCACCGGCAGCATGGGCACAGGTCAATCCGAACATCATGTGTCCCGCCGATTTTGGTAATCGGAACAACAAGCTGGACAGATAGGCCGCCACCGCCTTGCCGAAAGTACCGAAGAAGGCTATCAAGGCCACAACCCACAGCATGTGCGGCCCCTCAAACAGCGTTTTAACGTTGATGAGCATACCCACACCTATCAGGAAGTAGGGAATGAAGATGGCATTACCCGTGAACTCGATGCGGTTCATCAGGGGCGACACGTGCGGGATATACCTATTTAATATAAGACCCGAGATAAACGCGCCCACGATGCCTTCCACGCCGATAGCCTCCGAACAGGCTGCCGACAGGAACATGACCGCGAGCACGTAGATGAACTGCATCACGGCGTCGCTGTAACGGCGCAGGAAGTAGCGTGTGACTTTCGGAATCAGCCATATACAGCCCGCATAGAACAAGATGAACTTCAACAGGAACCCAGCCCAGAAGGTGAAGCCCACATCCTCGCCATACGAAGCAGCGAGAGCCGCCAGCATCAGCAGTGCCATAAAAAGCGACAGCATCGACGACCCTACACTCAGCATCACGCTGGAGTCGCGTTGCAGTCCGTATCGTGAGATGATAGGGTAGGCTATCAGCGTGTTTGACGCCATGATACAGCCCAGCAGGAACGACGCTGTGGCGGAATAGTCCAGTAGCCACATGGCCATGATGTAGGTTAGTATCAAGGGTATCAGACACGTCAGGATGCCGAAATACAAGATTCTCCGCGAGTTTTTCTTTACGCTCTCCAGGTCCATCTCCAGTCCTGCCAGGAACATGATGTACAGCAGTCCCACCTTGCCAAACAACTCGAACGACGAGTCGCGCGTCAAGATGTTCAGTCCGTGTTCACCAATCAGCACACCCGCCAGCACCATGCCTATGATGTGCGGAATGCGCAGCTTACCCATGATGATGGGTGCCAGCAGGATGATGAGCAGAACCACGAAGAATATCAACGTGGGACTTTCGATGGGGAAATATGTATTTAAAAACTGCATTTTCGGTGCAAAGGTACAAAAATAATTATGAATTATGAATTATAAATTATGAATTATTTAGTACCTTTGCAGCCGGAAATTGAATTAACAGAAGAATTAGACTTATGAAAGTAGCAATTGTGGGCGCCTCAGGTGCCGTAGGTCAGGAGTTTCTGAGACTCCTCGACGAGAGAAATTTCCCCATGGACGAACTGGTGTTGTTTGGCTCTGAGCGTAGTGCAGGCACCAAATACACATTCCGTGGTAAGGAGCTGACGGTGAAGTTGCTCCAGCATAACGACGACTTTAAGGATATCGACATTGCCTTCACCTCTGCTGGTGCAGGCACGTCAAAGGAGTTTGCCGAGACCATCACGAAGTATGGTGCTGTGATGATTGACAACAGCTCAGCCTTCCGTATGGACGACGATGTGCCCTTGGTGGTTCCTGAGTGTAATGCCGAGGATGCCCTGAAGCGTCCCCGTGGCATTATAGCCAACCCTAACTGTACCACGATTATGATGGTTGTTGTGCTCCAGCCGCTGGAGAACATCAGCCACATCAAGCGCATCCACGTCTCTTCCTATCAGAGTGCCTCGGGTGCCGGTGCTGCCGCGATGGCCGAACTGCAACAGCAGTATAAGGAGATGGTAGAGGAAGGCGAGGTGAAGACCATCAAGAAGTTCCCCCACCAGCTGGCCTACAACGTCATTCCGCAGATTGACGTCTTCCAGCCCAATGGTTATACCAAGGAAGAGATGA
>CACXTX010000023.1 GCA_902770635.1 uncultured Prevotellaceae bacterium
GACTTTCAAAGAACTCTTTCTTTTTTGTTATTGCTAACAGGTCTCCCTGAAAGCGGATGCAAAGGTACGACTATTTTTCGAACTACCAAAACTTTTCCAGGATTTTTTTTAGTTTTTAAGAAAAATATTTTTTTGCCTTGATAAATATCAATATTAAAACCCTTTATACCTTATTATATATAATGCGCGTAAGACTATGCAAACAGAATCGGCAAGAAGCCAAAACTACTTGAATAGGACAGAAACAAGGACAATGGTTAGAAAAAACGAAGCCAAGCATAAAAAAGATACATAAAAGTTTGGCTATATGCAGTTTTTTGTATAATTTTGCGCCCAAATTTGAATAAATATACCAACAATGAAAGTTAAGAATGACCGACTTGAAGCACTTCGGATGATTATTTCCAGTCAGGAACTAGGTAGTCAAGACGAATTGTTGAATGCCTTGAAAAAGGAAGGTTTCCAATTGACTCAAGCCACGCTGAGTCGCGACTTGAAGCAATTAAAAGTAGCCAAAGCCGCTTCCATGCGAGGCAATTATGTATATGTATTACCCAACGACACCATGTACAAGCGGATCTCGACACCTCACACGGTGAAGGAGATGTTGCAAGTACCCGGCTTTCTGAGTATCAATTTCTCAGGCAACATCGGAGTCATCAAAACGCGTCCTGGATATGCCAGTTCGATAGCTTACAACATAGACAACAATCACATCAACGAGATATTGGGAACCATCGCTGGTGATGACACCATCTTCATTGTCATCAAGCAAGGTGTGTCGAAAGACGAGGTCATTGAGGCATTGAGTGAGGTGGTACCGAACATGAGGTAACTCATAATTTATAATGCATAATGCATAATTAAATGGAAAAAGAAGAAATAAAAGTATTTGTGGCAGGGCCGGAACATGAGGAATATGTGGATACTATTCTCCAGACCATTGCCGATGCAGCCAAAGTGCGTGGAACAGGTATTGCCAAGCGTACCCACGAGTATCTCGCTACAAAGATGAAAGAGGCCAAAGCCGTAATAGCCCTCTCAGGCGACCGCTTTGCAGGTTTTAGCTACATTGAGACATGGGGCAACAAACAGTATGTAACCACCTCTGGTTTGATTGTGCACCCAGACTTCCGTGGTTTGGGTGTGGCCAAAAAGATTAAGGATATGACCTTTTCACTGGCCCGTACCCGTTGGCCTCATGCTAAGATCTTCTCGCTGACCAGTGGTGCCGCTGTAATGAAGATGAACACCGAACTGGGCTATCAACCCGTGACCTTTGCCGACCTGACGGACGACGAGGCTTTTTGGCGAGGATGCGAAGAATGTGTGAATGTAGACGTGCTTCATCGCACTGGACGAAAATACTGCATCTGCACAGCTATGCTCTACGATCCAGAAGAACATCTGCCTGCCAAGATTCCAGAGGAAGTGATAGAGCGCATCAAGGCATTGGATGAACAATGAAAAGTGAAAAGAGAAAAATGAAAAATAAATAAAGAAAAAATATGGCTAACAAGAAAGTTGTAGTAGCATTTAGTGGTGGACTCGACACCAGCTACACCGTGATGAAACTTACCCAAGACGGTTGGGACGTTTATGCAGCCTGCGCCAATACTGGCGGATTCAGTGCTGAGCAGTTGAAAACCAATGAAGAGAACGCCTTTAAGTTGGGTGCCAAGGCTTATGTGACACTCGATGTGACACAAGAATACTATGAGAAATCTCTCAAGTACATGATTTTCGGTAATGTGTTGCGTAACAACTGTTACCCTATCAGTGTTTCTTCTGAGCGTATCTTCCAGGCCATCGCCATTGCCCGCTACGCCAAGGAGATTGGTGCCGATGCTATCGCTCACGGCTCAACAGGCGCTGGTAACGACCAGATTCGCTTCGACATGACATTCCTCGTGATGGCTCCTGGTGTTGAGATTATCACGCTGACTCGCGATAAGAAACTTACCCGTAAAGAGGAGGTTGACTATCTGAACGAGCACGGGTTCTTCGCAGACTTCACCAAACTGAAGTATTCATATAACGTAGGCATCTGGGGTACCAGTATCTGTGGCGGTGAACTGCTTGATCCCACCCAAGGACTTCCTGAAGACGCTTATCTGAAGCACGTCACCAACCCTGAAAAGGAGTCGCTGTTAAAGATCACTTTCGACAAGGGTGAGATAGTAGCCGTTAACGATGAGAAGTTCGACGATAAGGTTAAGGCCATCCAGAAGATAGAGGAGATTGGTGCTTCTTACGCTATCGGTCGTGATGCCAACGTGGGCGACACCATCATCGGCATCAAGGGCCGTGTCGGTTTTGAGGCAGCAGCTCCAAAGCTGATTATCGAGGCACACCGTTTGCTGGAGAAGTCAACCCTCTCAAAGTGGCAGCAGTACTGGAAGGACCAGGTAGCCAACTGGTACGGCATGTTCCTGCACGAGAGCCAATATCTGGAACCAGTGATGCCAGACATTGAGGCCATGCTTACCAGCAGTCAGCGCAACGTAACAGGCACAGCCATACTGAAGCTTCGTCCTTACGGATTTGAAACTGTTGGTATCGACTCTGCTAACGACCTCACCAAAAGCAAGTTGGGCGAATATGGCGAGACACAGACTGGATGGACCGCCGACGAAGCCAAGGGTTTCATCAAGGTCAGCTCTACCCCACTGCGTGTTTACTACGGCATTCACAAAGACGAGAAAAGGTAAAAGACCCACCCCCCGCCCCTCCCTGTGAGGGATGGGAGTAATAACATGAATTTATGATTAAAGTAGGTATATTAGGTGCAGCAGGCTATACAGGCGGAGAATTAATCCGCCTGCTGCTCAACCATCCTGAAGCAGAGATTGTGTTTGCCAACTCAGAGAGCAATGCAGGCAATCTGGTTTCAGACGTACATGAAGGTCTGATAGGCGATACCGATCTTAAGTTTACTGACGAGATGCCTTTTGATCAGGTTGACATCGTGTTCTTCTGCTTCGGCCACGGTAAGAGTGAGGCTTTCCTAAAGGAGCACACCATCCCAGCAAGCGTCAAGATTATCGACCTTGCACAGGATTTCCGCATTAAGGGTAATCACGACTATGTATACGGTCTTCCTGAAATCAACAAGGCCGAGATTGTCAAGGCCCAGCATGTGGCCAACCCCGGCTGTTTTGCCACTTGTATTCAGGTAGCATTACTACCTGCCGCCTACCTCAATCTGCTGAAAGACGACGTAGCCGTCAATGCCATCACGGGCTCGACTGGAGCAGGACAGAAGCCAGGCACCACGACGCACTTCTCTTGGCGTAATAACAACCTGAGCATCTACAAGCCATTCCAGCACCAGCATATTGCTGAGATTCGTCAGAGCCTGAAGCAAGTGCAGGGTTATCTCGATGCAGACATCGACTTCATTCCCTATCGTGGCGACTTCGCCCGTGGCATTTTCTGCACAGCCGTCATTAAGACACCTGCTCCCATTGAGGATATCATCGAGGCTTACAAGGACTTCTACCGCGATGCAGCATTCACCCACTATAGTGACAAACCTATAGATTTGAAACAAGTGGTTAATACCAACAAGGCTTTGGTACATGTCGAGAAATATGACAATAAACTTCTCGTCACTTCGGCTATCGACAACCTGCTAAAAGGTGCCGTTGGTCAGGCTGTTCAAAACATGAACTTGCTCTTTGGCATAGACGAAAGCGCAGGTCTCAAGCTGAAAGCATCTGCATTCTAAAAAATTATAGAGGATTCCTTCTGTTGCGTGGATGATGCAAGAGGATTTCCTGGCGCAGCGTCGTCATATCAATGTGGGTATAGATTTCCGTAGTACCGATGGTTTCATGCCCTAACATAGCTTGAATGGCACGCAAGTCAGCCCCACCCTCTAACAAGGCCGTTGCAAAGGAATGGCGCAGAGTGTGGGGCGAGATGGTTTTCTGGATGCCCGCCTCTTGGGCCTGTTGCTTTATCATGATGAGAATCATAGTACGTGTCAGGTGGGCACCCCGACGATTCAGGAACACATAGTCCTCTTGGCCTGGCTTAATCTTCATGAGGTTGCGATCCATAAACCACAGGTCCAGTTGCTGGATAGCCTGAGGTGAGATAGGCACCAACCGTTCTTTAGAACCTTTACCTAATACGCGCACGTACCTTTCTTTAATAAAGAGGTCGGAAAGTTTCAGGTTGACCAACTCCGAGACACGCAGTCCACAGGAGAACAGCACCTCGATGATGGCGTGGTTGCGCTGACCTTCCCACTTGGAATGGTCAATGGAATTCTCCAAGGCATCCACCTCTTCAGCAGTCAACACCTCAGGCAAATGCTCGCCTAGGACGGGAGATTCCAACAGTTCTGTCGGGTCATCGTCGCGATAGCCGTCGAGTTGAAGAAAACGAAAGAAAGAGCGTACCCCACTAAGGATGCGACACTGCGAACGAGCGTGGATGCCGATGTCGTGAAGCCCGGCAGCAAAGTGCTGTAGATCCTTCAGTTGCACATCCAGCACGTGTTTGTTCTCTGCCTCTAAATAGACCAGAAGTTTATCCAAGTCACGCCGATAGGCATCCAGTGTATTGGCCGAATACCCTCGCTGCAACTTCAAGTAGCGCAGGTAAGCCCGAACAATATTTGTCTGCGAATTCTTGCCAGTTTCCATTTTATTTCATAACTTTGACTTTGTCTATAATACTTTCGCTCAAAAAAGCCCAAATACATTTGGCTATTTATTCGCTTATTCGTATCTTTGCCGCTGCAAATATAATCATTTTATTTGAATTATGAAAATTCTCATTGTCAATGGACCCAATCTTAACCTCCTGGGCACTCGTGAGCCAGGCATCTACGGCTCGTCGTCATTCGATCAGTATCTACCCCAGTTGCAGGCACAATATCCTAATGTAAAGATAGAATACTATCAAAGCAATGTGGAGGGAGAACTGATTAACAAAATGCAGGAGGTTGGCTTCACCTACGACGGAATCGTGCTCAATGCAGGAGCCTACACCCACACCTCGATAGCACTGCACGACTGCATTCGTTCGCTGAAAAGTCCTGTCATTGAAGTCCACATTTCTAACGTTCACCAGCGCGAGGAGTTCCGTCACCATTCAATGATTTCCTCAGCCTGCAAAGGCATTATCTGTGGCTTTGGCCTCGATTCCTATCGCCTCGCCGTTGAAGCACTCTTATGCCCCCTAAGTTCTTTGCTGTGCAAAGCGGCAAAGCCGAGCGAGGGGGCCACAGGGGTTTGAACAAGCCCAGCCCCATAATGACATCATGAGTAATTGGAAAAAGAACAGCTCCTCTTCAGACCCCCAACCCCCTAACTTAGGGGGCTTGGATAGTTATATCCTAACGCATATTGACCCGGAACCCGACTATCTGTATCAGCTCTGGCGTGCCACCAATATCCACATGCTTCACGGACGCATGGCCTCTGGGCACCTGCAAGGACGACTATTGAAGATGCTGGTGCAGATGATTCGCCCCAAGAACATCCTCGAGGTAGGCACCTTCAGCGGCTATTCAGCACTATGCATGGCGGAGGGACTGGAAGAAGGGGGCATGGTATATACCTTCGAAATCAATGACGAGCAGGAAGATTTCACTCGCCCATGGATAGAGCAGTCGCCCGTAGCCGACAAAATCAGATTTATAATCGGTGATGCCGTCACAGAGGCTCCCAAACTGGGCATCACCTTCGACATGGCCTTTATCGATGGTGACAAGCGTACATATCAAGAGACCTACGAGATGGCACTCGCCGTGGTGAGAAAAGGCGGATTTATCCTGGCAGACAATACCCTGTGGGATGGACATGTGGTGGACCATAACTACGACCGCGACCCTCAAACTCAAGGCATTAAGACCTTCAACGACTATATCCTGGAAGACACACGTGTGGAACAAGTTATTTTGCCGCTTCGAGACGGTCTTACGCTGATTCGTAAGGTCTGATACGGCAAATAGTAGCAAAAATCACTGATTTTTTACACTTTTCCTCGCAAAATGTTGCGTATATCAATAATATTCCTTACTTTTGCTTACAAATTGTAACGTAACAAACCAAGAATCAGTTATAACAACTATGGAAAAGATTGATAATCTCGACAAAAAGATACTCAATATCCTGTCGAAGAACGCCCGTATCCCATTCAAGGATGTGGCTGCAGAATGTAATGTATCACGTGCTGCCATTCACCAGCGTGTGCAACACCTTATTGAAGGTGGAGTCATCATGGGTAGCGGTTTCGACGTCAACCCCAAGAGTTTGGGTTACAGCACCTGTACCTATGTGGGCATCACCCTGGAACGAGGCTCTATGTACAAAGACGTTGTTGAATGTCTGCGCCATATTCCAGAAATCGTAGAATGCCACTTTACCACAGGTCCCTATACCATGTTGGTCAAGCTATATGCCCGCGACAATGAGCAACTGATGCACCTGCTGAACGGTCGCCTGCAAGACATCCCTGGCGTGGTAGCTACCGAAACACTCATCTCTCTGGAGCAAAGTATCAAGCGCGAGATTCCTGTAACTTTTGACGAATAAACTTATGAGCAACCGCTTTGACTGGCAGTCGCAACTTGAGAAGGCCTATACGACGTTTCCAGAAGCGCCAAATAAACCTATCATCGGCATTACAGGCAATTATGGCGAACTGACCTGTAAACTGGCAGAGACCTATTATAAGTCAGTATGGAAGGCTGGTGGCGTACCCATCGTCATTCCACCCCTGAGCGATACCGACAGCATAATCAACACATTGGAACACTTGGACGGTTTGGTGCTAAGCGGTGGTGCCGACCTCAATCCCTTGTATGCTGGTGAGGAGCCACAGTCAAGACTCAGTGTCATCAATAGCGAGCGCGACCTGCCGGAACTTCTCATAACCCAACTGGCCTACAACCGTCAGATACCTATCCTTGGTATCTGCCGAGGCATCCAGACTTTGGCTCTTGCATTGGGAGGCAAGGTGATGCAGGATATCAGCGATGCGACACAACTCAAGCACTCGCAAGATGCCGACCGCTCGGAGCCCACACATACAGTTTGTGTGGAGAAAGGCTCCACCTTGTATAATATATATAAGGAGACCACTTTATATGTCAACTCCTTCCACCATCAAGCCGTCAGTGAACCTGGCGACAAGTTCCGGGTGACGGCAAAGGCTCCCGACGGCATCATCGAAGGCATGGAGAGCACTGAGCACAAGAGCATCATCGGTGTGCAGTGGCATCCCGAATGTATGGACGAAGGACTACCCATCTTCCAGTGGCTGGTTCAGGAGGCTGCACAGTATCGTGAGGCATGCCATGTTCACCAGCGCATACTGACCCTCGACACGCATTGCGACACGCCGATGTGGTTTAATCAAGACATTCAGTTCACCCATCGCGATCCAAAAATCCTTGTCGATCTGCATAAGATGACGGAAGGACACCAGGACGCTACTATCATGGTGGCCTACCTGCCGCAGCCCACCGACCATCCCAAAGCGTATGCCGACAACATCTTCGACCAGATAGAGCACATTGTGGCTGCCAGCAGTCAGTACATCGCACTGGCCCGTACCCCAGATGACCTCTGGCTCAACAAGCATCTAGGAAAGAAGAGCATCATGCTGGGTATTGAGAATGGTCATGCGTTAGATGGTAAGATAGAGAATTTGCAACACTTCGCTCAACGCGGCATTGTCTATATGACACTCTGCCACAATGGTGACAACGACATCTGCGACTCGGCGCGAGGCAGCCAGACCCACAACGGCGTGAGTGCGTTTGGTAAGCAGGTCATCCAGGAGATGAACCGCCTGGGCATTATGGTCGATTTGAGCCATGCCCACGAGAAGAGCTTCTACGATGCACTGGAACTGAGCCAAACACCCATCGTGTGCAGCCATAGCAGTTGCAGGGCTCTGTGCGACCACCCCCGCAACTTGACAGACGACCAGATGCGTGCCTTGGCTGCAAAAGGTGGCGTGATGCAGGTGACCCTGTATAACGGATTCCTAGTGAAAGATGGTCAGGCAACGATAGAGGATGCCATGCGCCACTTGGAACATGCCATCAACATTATGGGTATCGACCATGTAGGACTGGGCACCGATTTCGACGGCGACGGTGGTATCTGCGGTCTGGCTAATTCTTCAGAGCTGACCCACTTCACCCGTCAGCTGTTGAAACGTCAGTTCAGTGAAGAAGACATTCAGAAAATCTGGGGAGGAAACTTCGTACGTGTCATGAGACACGTACAAGTGAAAAGTGAAAAGAGAAAAGTGAAAAATGAGTAATCGACGAAATCGCTTTGACCTCGGTCAAAGAAATGAGAGTATAAAGAAATGGCTGGTGGTCTTTGTGGGAGCCTTGTGTTTCTATGCCTGCAGCACGACGAAGAAGCAAGCCAGTGAACAGGCTGCCGTGAGCATTGAGTTCAATGCCGACTCAGCCTATGTATTCTGTGCTGCCCAGTGTAACTTCGGTCCTCGCATCATGAACAGCGAGAGTCACGAGTCGTGCGGACAATGGATAGCCAGCAAGTTCCAACAATACGGCTATCAGGTGGAATTACAGAAAGCCGATCTGAAAGGCTATGACGGAACCATTCTGAAAAGCACCAATATCATTGCCAAAAGCAGCAAACAGGCAGAAACACGTCTGATGATATGCGCCCACTGGGACAGCCGTCCCTGGGCCGACAACGACCCTGACTCCTCCAACTGGAAGAAGCCCGTGATGGCAGCCAACGACGGAGCCTCTGGTGTCGCCGTCATGCTGGAGTTGGCTCGTCTACTGCAACAACACGACTCTGCCGATGTGGCTGTCGATTTCATCTGCTTCGATGCCGAAGACTGGGGCGTGCCCCAATGGAGCGACGAGGTGGATGGCGACTCATGGGCCTTGGGTGCCCAACACTGGGCAAGCCATCACAAAGGAAACACCTATCAGTATGGTATCCTACTGGATATGGTAGGCGGACAAGGTGCTAAGTTCTATCGTGAGGCCTTCTCGATGCAACATGCCCGCAGCATTGTCGAGAAGGTATGGCAGGCCGCCAATGCTGCCGGCTATGGCAGCGTCTTCCCCAATAAGGATGGTGGTGGTGTCACCGACGATCATATTCCCGTGAACGAAAAGGCCAACATCCCTTGCATTGACATCATCAATTACTATCCAGACTGCGAACAGAGCAGTTTCGGTCCTACGTGGCATACTGTCAACGACGACATGCAGCACATCGACAAGAACACACTGCAAGCCGTAGGCCAAACTCTCGTTCAACTGATTTATTCGGAATAAGAAATTCTTATTTCTCATTCCTCATTCTTTGACCTAAAGGTACCGCTCGGCATCCCGAAGGGTGACGCTTGCCTTAGCAAGAAAGCGACCAAAGGTCGAGTCCTCATTTATAACTGTCCCGCCTCCACCATCAGTACTACACGCTCGGTAAGTCGGTCAACACCTTCTGGGTCATACTCTTTTTTCAGGGAAGCGCCGAAAGCCCAGGCAAAGGCTTGATAGAAACCGGCACGCACGGGACCCAAGAAGGCCTGTATCAGTTCATAGCCTGACGAGTTACTCTCACGATAAATCAGCTTTATCAGCAGTTTACCCTGTGAATAGGTGAGTTTCTTCATGCGAGGCTTATACTCCTTCATGATGCTCTTCTCCACCCTTTTCATGTGCTCATCCTTGGCTTCCTTGCTGGGCAGTGTCTCGAGATACTCGGCTGTCTCCATCATAATCATGCGAGCCTCCTTGGCTATGGGTAACACCGTCTTCACGTTTTTCACCAGTCGCATATAGGCATTCTGCTGTTTCTTGCTACTGAAGGTGACAGGAGGAAACACATAGACATTATTCATCTCCATATATTGGATGCTGTCTCCGTCCTCAAACACCTTACCCACCTTCACAGTAGGTACAAAGGTGGGACTGTCCATGTCCACCTCCTTCTGCTTTTTCTCCTGTGCTGTGGCACCCAGAGTCAGAAACCAAAGGCCTAAAGCCAAGCATATCTTTCGTTTCACGGTGCAAAAATACGAAAAAGTTAAGAGTAAATGGCCGACTGTTATGATTATTTTATATACCTTTGCAATAAATATTGCGAAGATACTCCGTCTCGACATAAAAATATATAGATTTTTTTGTTCTGCTCTCAACTTTTCGTATCTTTGTACCGTGAAACGGTTTTTTTTACTCTTTTTGGCCTTCTACACGCTCTCTTCCGTCGCCCAGACTCCTGACTGGCAAGAGGACATGCAGGAATGGAACACCGCGGAGGACATGGTGGACGTTACCAACATGGAACTGTTGGAGGACTTATCCACCAACAAGCTCAACCTGAACCAGGTCACCCGTGAACAACTCGAGCAACTTCCTTTTTTGTCGGCCCAGCAGGTGGAGGCTATCATGGAGTATCTCTACCGATACGGTCCCATGCGCTCGCTCAGCGAGTTGCAGATGATTACCCAGTTGGACTATCAGACCCGCCAGCAACTCACCCACTACGTCATGGTCGGCAAAGAGCGCCCACACAGCGTATGGCCTAAGATGAGCGACATCACGAAATACGGGAAACACACCCTCATGGCAACCGCCAAGATTCCATTCTACGACCGCCATGGCGACCTCAACGGCTACCTAGGCTATAAATACCGTCACGATTTCCGGTACCAGTTCAACTACGACAATCGCATCAAACTGGGAATCACAGCGGCGCAGGATGCCGGAGAACCCTTCTTCTCAAACCGTAACACCTTAGGCTACGACCATTACAGCTATTACTTCCAACTACGCGACATAGGAAGGCTGGAAGCCTTGAACTTGGGAATGTACCGTGTCCAGCTGGGCATGGGTCTCATTATGAATACTGGTTACCGACTGGGAAAACTCGCCACCCTGCAGAACCTTGGTCGCAGCACCCACAGCCTGACAGCCCACACCTCCCGTGCAGTGGCAGGATATCTACAGGGTGCTGCTGCCACTCTCCGATTATCTGACCAGTTGAAGGTGACAGCCTTTGCCTCCTACCGTCCCCTGGACGCTACCCTAAATGATGACGGCACGGCTCGCACGCTGGTCACCAACGGCCACCACCGCAGCCTCAGCGAGATGAACAAGAAGCACAACACTCACGAAACCGACCTGGGCATCAGCATGGGGTGGCGAAAAAGCACACTCTTCGTCAATGCCAACGCAGTATATTCCCACATGGATCGCCGACTGGCCCCCCAAAAGGAGAACATCCCCTATCGCCGTTATGCCGCTGAAGGCAGCGACTTCGCCAATTTCAGTCTCGACTACGGGTACAACAATGCCCACATAAGCTTTGCCGGAGAGACAGCCGTCAACCGCGACAGAGCCATCGCCACCCTCCACTCATTAAGCTATATCGTGAATCCTCAACTCAGGCTGACAACCATTCACCGTTATTTCGACAAACGATACACAGCCCTTCACGCCCACAGTTTCAGCGAGGGAGGCAGCGTACAGAACGAGCATGGCATCTACCTGGGTATCAACTGGCAACCCGCCAAGCCGTGGCTCATACAGGGATATGCCGATTATGCCCATTTCAGTTGGCATCGCTTTCGCGTCAGCGGACCCAGCGACACCTTCGATGCTATGTTTACCACCAAATACAGTCAGGAAAAATGGAGTCTGGAAGGACGCTATCGCATGCATCTACGCCAACAGGACAACAGCGACAAAACAAGACTGACAAACCGCCCGGAGCACCAACTACGAATGATTTGGAGTTTTTCTCCCATGTCCAAGTTGACACTTCGCACACAGGGCAATGCCGTCAGCAGAGGTATAGAAAAAGGCAATAGCCAAGGAGTCATGCTCAACCAGGAGGCCACATGGAAAGACCGTTGGCTACAAGTCAATGCCAACATCGGGTGGTTCCGTACCGATGATTCAGATAGCCGTATCTACCTGTATGAAAAGTCCGTTCTCTACGACAATGCAACAAGCATGTATTACGGACACGGCATACGCTATACACTCATGGCACGTGCCGAGATAGACAAGCGGTTCACCCTTTCTGCCAAGATGGGTGTCACCAACTACTTCGACCGCAGCACCATCAGCAGCGGACTGCAACAGGTGGATGCCTCCTCCATGGCCGACCTTCTGTTGCAGCTTCGCGTTCAGTTATAATAATTATAATAAGGCGTGGTACAGACGAGCCACCTGACTCGCCACATTGTTTCCCTCGAACCTTCGGATATACTCTCGACTCATGCGGATACGCTCGTCGCGTCCACGGGCACCACGCAGCGACATCTTCAGGGCCTCCGTCATTTCTATCACGTTGTCAGGATCCACGTACAGGCTGTGAGGTCCTCCTGCCTCTTCCAGACACGAACCAGTGCAAGCCACTACCGGTAAACCTGCAGCTATCGCCTCGATAATGGGAATGCCAAACCCTTCGTAGCGCGAAGGATAGACAAAGACCTCGGCCATTGCATAAATGGCAGCCAAGTCGTTGTCCGACACTCCACTGAGCAAGTGTACACGGTCGCTATAAGGTATCCGCTTGGCATATTCCGTCTGTCTGCCCACTGCCACCAGGTGAATGTCCTGTGGCAACAGCTCTACCGCCTCGGCAGCCAGCGCAAGGTTCTTGCGCTCCTCTATTGTACCCACGTTTAGCACAAATCGCTGAGGCAGTTTATAGTGCTCACGAACCTGTGCCTTACGCTCTGGCTTCACCTCGCTGGAAAAGCGGGGTGCAAAACTCTGGTATATCAGTTCAATGCGGTCAGCATACTCGTCGCCACCCAGTTCTATGATGTCCTGTCTGGTACGCTCGCTGATGGCAATGATGCGGTCTGCCTCACGTAGTGCCTGGCGGAACTTCCATTCGTAAATTCGCGTGTCCATCCAATGGTAGTACTCTGGATGACGCATGAAAATCAGGTCGTGGATGGTCACCACCGAGGGAATTCCTTTTTTCCGTAAGCCTATGGGCAGTTCGCCTGACAGTCCGTGATATACATCCACCTCATCGTTCTTTAAGTCGTTCACCACGCTAAACGATCGCCACCACGCCTTTCTGAGTGCCGACGGATGTCCACTGGGATAGCAGAACTGCACATTGCCGTCACCGATAATCTGCCCGCGCAACTCATCAATTCCCTCATCAGGAGCATAAAGGCGCAAGTGCATTTTGCTGTCGCCCATCCTGATCAGGTCGTTCACCAGCGTTCGTCCGTAGCTACCCAGTCCTGTACCATTGCGCACGATGCGCTTTGCATCAAGTCCTATGATCATTCTTAATTATGAATTATGCATGATGAATTACACAAACTCGTCGCCGTATTTCATTTGTACCTCATTGACATACTTACGCACCATTGCAGACGAGTCACCCTTCTTGCAAATCAGCAGCACGTTGCCTTCCTCAGCCACGATGTACCCATCCAGTCCGTTAATCACGCCCAGACGATCCTTGGGCAGTTTGATGACGTTGTTATGCGAGTCTTCCAGCATCACGTTCGAGTCCACCACCACGTTGTCGTCCTCGCCCTTGCTCATACACTCGTAGATGGCATGCCACGTGCCCAGGTCAGCCCATCCGAAGTCGCATTTCATCACATATACGTTCTGGCTATGTTCCAAGATGGCATAGTCGATGGACAGGTTGGGATAGCGCGGATAGTTCTGGGCCACGTACTCCAGTTCCTCCTCGTAGGTGTAGTTCGGGTTCTCAAACTTCAGGTTACGCAACACGCTGGGGAAGATATCCTCGAAGCTCAGCGTCAGGTATCGGCTGTTAGCGATAAACACGCCCGTATTCCAGTAGAACTCGCCACTCTCCATGAACATCTTGGCAAAACTGCGCTCGGGTTTCTCGGTAAACGACTTGACGCGGAACACATCGGGCTTACAGCTCAAGTCACCCAGCTGGATATATCCATAGCCAGGCTCTGGTCGCGTAGGTTTCACGCCCATCACCAGTAGCACATCGTTTTCCGTCACATAGCTCAGTCCTATTTCCAAGCTGTGTGCAAACGAGTCCTCGTTCATCACCATGTGGTCCGAAGGTGTTATGATGATGTTAGCATCAGGGTCTGTACGCTTGATACGCATGTTAGCCCATGCCACGCTGGGTGCCGTATTACGGTTCAAGGGTTCCACCAAAATCTTACGCTCGTCGAAGTCTGGCAGTTGCTCCCTGACTATCGACACATACTCCTTACATGTGCAAATAAAAATGTTTTCCTTAGGCAGTACCTTCACGAAGCGGTCATAGGTGGTTTGCAACTGGGTGCGCCCCGTTCCGAAGAAGTCGATAAACTGTTTCGGATACTGGTCACGACTACAAGGCCACAGTCTTCGACCTCGTCCACCCGCCAGTATCACACAGTAATTCCTGTTATTTATTTCCATAGTATGATATTAGAATACTCTTTTTCGACCACTAAGGTACAAATTATCTCGTTATAAAACAAGAAAAAGCACATCTTTTATAATATTTTCATAAATAATTCCATTTTTATTTTGTTTTTTGCTCACTTATTCGTACCTCTGAGACTATGTCTCGAAAGTACTTTCGTTCGAAAAAACAAAAAAATCTTCTTTTTTTTTGGTTTTTTGCTCACTTATTCGTACCTTTGCAAACGATTTGCGAGAACAGGCTGCACCTCAGCAAAAGAACAAGTTCTTCTGCATTCAGTTTGCACTGTCCTTGCAACCGCTTTAGAAGCCCAGATGGCGGAATCGGTAGACGCGCTGGTCTCAAACACCAGTGGGGAAACCCATCCCGGTTCGAGCCCGGGTCTGGGTACTAGGGTTTAAAAAGGAAGTGCTGTAATTCATTGAATTGCGGCACTTTTTCTTTTTCCGTAGGCTTTAATGCTTACAATTGCTAGATTTAATGCTTGCAATTGCTAGATTTAATGCTAGCAATTGCTAGGCTTAAATATAGAATTTTAGGATTATTCCCCCAAACCTGCTTTTTATTTTGCAAAAGCGATAACGCAAGAGTATTTTTGAATACTCCGAAAGTATTTTTTAATAAGGCAGGGTTATTGCAAAATAAGGTTCGCTTATTGCAAAATAAGGTTCGCTTATTGCAAAATAAGGTTCGGTTTTATGTTGTTTTTCGGCAAAAATCAGAATTTGCTGCCACCGTGCTGCCACCAAAAAATCGCCTAAATACAGGTGTTTCAGAAGATTGATGGCAGGGTGGCAGCAAAAATTAAAATTTAAAGTTTCTATCACCTCTTTACATACTTCTTTCCACCCCGGATGTAAATACCCTTCGGAAGCGACGAACTAAATTCTGCCGTAGCAACTTTGCGCCCACTGAGATCATAGTAATCATCTCTCTGTGCTAACCTCTCACCTCTTAACTCCTGTATGCCGGTAGTGGTGATAATCTCTGTGGGCGTGCTGTTGCCCTCGACATAGTAGCCGTGGTTGACAAAGGCGACACCATCGTAGATTTTGGTATTGCCACCATCGTAGGAGATAATCAGGTTGTCAGGCACCTCGCTGACCTTTGTGAGCGTATATTTATAGATGTAGCGACCGGTGGCAGACTGTCCCATCATCGTCATGGCATCACCCGGCCAGTTGGTATTCTGGCAGTAGGCCTCGCCACCGCCCAGCGCACCCCAAGCCCAGACGGCATAGTCGCGCTCGGTGGCCGTCTCAAAGAAAATGCTGATTTCGTCAGCAGTCTCCAGTGTGGGTGTATAGATTTCGGGGGCTGGTAATTCCTCCTCGGAGAATGTCCCTTTGACGTAAACACGGTAGCCCTTGCCCTCGAGTGTGAAACTCTGGGTGGCAGAGAAGGTCTGTTGCTTTCTACTGGTACCCTGGCTAATGGTCTCACTGGTGAGCCACTGGCTCCAGGCCCCTTCGGTCAGTCCCGTGAGCGTGGCAGAAGTTTGAGTAGTCGCCATGTTGAGCACAACCAGTACTTCAGACCCCTCTTCCGTTCCTCCCGAAGGAAGGGACACCTTGCGGGTGAAAGCCAGCACGTTGGTACTACCGGTAGAAACAGTGACCCAGTTGACACCCACTTTGTCACCCAGTGCGGGTACAGCATGTTTGAGGGCCGTCAGCGTGCGGATGGTATTGAGCATCTTGGCATCCTTGGCATTCCAGTCTATCTTGGTGTCGTTGAAGTAATCGAGTACTTGATTTCCGCCGACCTCCTGACCATTATAGATGAGAGGCATGCCATAGAGAGTGTATGCCAGCACGGTGAGCGGATGGCGATTTTGTCCGTACTTCTCGGTCAGCGTCTTCTTGTTCTCGTTATAGTTCTGGTCGTGGTTAGTCACATAAAGCATACGATTGAAGGACACGCTTCCAGATGCCGTGAGCATCTTGTCAGCATTCGTTTTCAAAGGCGCGGCATAAACGCCTGAGCTGCCATAACTGGCCAAACTACTCTGATAGGCCCAAGCATAGTCATAGTCGAAACCCACGGTCTTCAGTTTCGTTACATCCTGGGCAATGTCTGCCTCGCCCAGGAAAGAGATGGTCTTGCCGGATTTGTAGTTCTTGATAAGGGAAATAGCCTCAGTCCAATAGCTGACAGGTATCTGCGGACTAGAGATATAGTCACAACGATAGCCATCAATGTCGGCCTCGTCTATCCAGAACTTCAGCGCATTGTTCATGGCTTGAACCAATTCCGTATTGTAGTAGTTCAACTGCCAGACATCGTTATAAGTGATGCCGCCTGCTGAAGGATGGCGGAATTCCTGCTGACCATTCCACCCGTAATATTCAGGATGTGTGGTCACCCAGTCGGCATTCGTCGCCGTGTGGTTGGGCACCCAGTCGAGCCACACCTCCATGCCCAGCTCATGGGCTCGGGCTACAAGGGATTTCAGGTCGGCAATGGTGCCGTAGCTATCATTGGTCTTTTGGAAGTTGGTGGGAGCATAGGGACTGTTGATGCCTCCGCCACGTGGATAAATGGGCATGAGCCACAGGATATCCACACCCAGTGTTTTCAGGTCACCCAGCTTAGCCTGGGCAGCCGCAAAGGTTCCCTCGGGGGTGAAGGAGCCCACGTTCATCTCATAGACAACGCGAGTGCCCTCTGCCCTCTTGACAGTAGTGTTATTAATGTCGTCAACATAGTCAGCAAAAGCCGGGGCGCTGAAGACGAGAACGAACAAAGCGAGTATTAGTCTGTTCATAATAGTGATCTACATTATATTATATATATATTGAAGGAAATAAGCTGGCTGTTCTTCCCAGAGCAGCCAGCCACTCTAACTAACTTTAAAAATTACAGCAATACCGTTATGCCATGATGAAGCATATATCACTGTAATACGTAAACCGCATACCCAAAGGGTGCCAACTGGACTGTTGGCGACTTGTCCAGGGAAACGGCCTGTATGTCAATCTTTTCACCAATAGTCTTGCTGTCCAACCACTGCTCGTAGTCGCCCGCAGGCATCCCGTCAATGAGGGTCTGCACGTCCTTCGCACCGAAGTTGACTACAGCCACTACCGGTCCGCGCTTCCATGCCAGCACGTCCTGCTGATTGGTGGTCAGGAACTCCACGGGAGCATCGGCAGCCAGCGAGGGCTGCTGGTGGTGCAGGGCGACGAGTGTGCGCACGGTGTTCTGCATCTTACGGTCCACCTGCTGCCATTTCACCTTGGCATCGGTAAAGTAGTTCAGCGTGTCGGGGTCGCCAATCTCCTGTCCATTATAGATAAGCGGCATGCCATAGAAGGTAAACTCCAGCACGGTCAGTCCATATCGGTTGTCACCATAGAAGTCCTTCAGCGTATGTCCCCCGTCGTTATAGTTCTGGTCGTGGTTGGTCAGATAGACCATACGGCGGTTCTTCACCTTGGATGACTTGTCCAGGAATCGCAGGCAAATCTGTTTCAGCGAGTCAGCATTCCACTGCTCACGGCTCCAATGGGCCATAGAGCCCTGGAAGTTCCAGGCGTAGTCGTAGTCGAAGCCGCAGGAGTCGATGCGCTGGTTAAAGGGGTCGGTAATGTCCGTTTCGCTCAGCATCTCCACCTTCTTGTCAGCACGCAGGCTCTTCAGCTGCGCAATGATGTCCTGCCAGTAGGCTACCGAGATGGTGGGACTCGACACATAGTCACAGCGGAAACCATCCACATCGCACTCCTCTACCCAGAACTTCATAGAGTTGTTCATCTCGTTGACCAGACCCTCGTCCTGGTAGTTCAACTCCAGCACATCGCCCCACCCGTGCGGATGGATCATCTGTCCTTTGGCATCCTTAGTGAAATACTCCGGGTGGGACTCCACCCAGGGATTCTCCTGTGCCACATGGTTAGGTACCCAGTCTAGCCACACCTTCATGCCCAGTTCATGGGCACGGGCTACAAAGCTTTTCAGGTCATCCACCGTGCCATAGTCAGGATTGACGGCGCGGAAGTCCATCGAGGCATAAGGGCTGTGCATGGTGGCACCACGCGGATAAATAGGCATGAGCCACAAGATGTCGATGCCCAGGGTATCCAACCTGTCCAGTTGCTGCTGGGCAGCCTTGAAGGTACCCTCGGGAGTGAAGGCCCCCACGTTCATCTGATAGATAACCCGGTTCTCTTCACTGACGGGTTGCGTGCAGTCTATGCGCTGGCTGACAGCAGAGCCCCCGCCACAGGCTGTCATAAGCAGCACTGTGGCAAGGATTCCGAGTGATAATATAGTCTTTCTCATCGCTACAGATTAGTTAGCAGTGAAGGAATAACTCTGGTTGGCCACCACCTGCGAGATGTCTTGCTGGACACCCTCGCCTTCGCCGTTGAGGATGAGGTTGTAGGTACCGCCATCGTTAGGCAGCGGGAATACCAAGGCACCATTCTCATTGCTGGTAGGCTTGATGCCACGCCAGCCGCCATAAATCTCGCCATCACCCCAGGCATAGAGGCGTGGATCGGTATAGCCTGCATTATTCAGGATAGTCACTGTGTTGGGCGACTCCTCCCATGTAGTGTTGACATCGTAGAAGTGGCTTCCTGCGGTGAATACGGCAGGACCGTCCACCTGACCATTGCCGTTATCGTTGAGAATCAGGTTAAAGGTTCCGTTCGCAGGCAGTTCGAAGAGGCACCAGCCGTTGTCCGTCTTCTTCACGGGAGCAGCACCGGGCCAGCCTCCGCAAGCCTCGCTGTCACCCCATACATAGAGACGAGGTTCGGCATAGCCTACGCTGTTCTTCACTGCAATGATCACCTTCTCAACAGTAGGCTCTGGCTCGGGACCAGGTCCTGGTGTGTCGCCAGGCTGATAGTCCTTGTCAATAATCTCGTAGCCACCGTCAAAGATGCGCAGATAGATGTCGTGGTCGATGGTGAAGTTAAGGTCACCGTCTTCCCACTGTACGCCACCATTGTTATTATTAGGAATGAGGTTCAGGTTCAGTCCTGTGTTAGCCTGTCCCATGTCGAAGTAGATGTACTCGTTGCCGTTGATGACCTGGGTACCCGTAGGCTGCATGCCAGGCCATCCGCCGAATGCCTCGGCATCGCCCCATGCATAGAGTGCCAACTCAGTCTGACTTGACTGGTTCAGTACGAACAAGGCATAGCCGTCGTGCTTCACAGCGGGTTCCGGAGAAATCTCCTCGACACCATTAACAGTGATGCGCAAGTAGATATTACGCTCGATGGTGAAGTTGAAGTCCGCTAGCTGAGCACCTGCACCACCATTGTTGAAGATGAGGTTCTCGTTCAGTCCAGTGTTCTCCTCGCCGAAGTCGAAGTACTTCCACGTAACACCGTCGTGGTTCCACGTACCAGTCACCTGCATGCCGGGCCAGTCACCTTTCAGGTTGTTGATGTCACCCCACATGTAAAGGGTCAGTGCATCCCAGCCCGTCTGGTCATCCACATAGACGCAGAAGCCGTCGTGCTCAGGCTCTGGAGCCTCGCCACCTTCCCAGTAGTAAGCCTCCCAGCGCTGTCCCCAGACATTGGTGAAGGTACCCACTGCAGGATTGTCGAAGTGGATGGCCTCCTCGCCCGTGATGGTGTACTCCTTACCCTGAGTCTTTGAGTAGAAGGAGAAGCCATCAGCCAGCGTCTTGCCACCAATGAAGGTAGAAGGGTCGAGGTAGATGCCCCACTTGGCATCGCTCTTCTCTGCCTTGGTCAGCAGGTATGCCTCGTTGCCAATGGCCTCCTCGCCACCGTTGAAATCACCTATAATATAGATTTCCTCTTTGGGTGTGGTGCCGAAGGGAGCAATGTACTCCAGCAGGATGCGGTCGGCACGCGTCTCAAACTGCTGACGCTCATGATCGAATACGATGTCCTTGTCGCTCGAACAACTGCTCATAAAGCCGGTAACGGCCAGCAGCGTCAGCACTAGACTATATATTTTCTTTTTCATATTCTATATCTAATTGGTTCTAAGTTATTGATTTTTATACAATGGGTTCTGTTGCAAACCTGGGTTGACAGAGATAGCCGACTGTGGCAATGGATACCACTCGTACTTGCGGTCGCGCTTGGCAGGCATCTGTCCGTAACCATCCTCGGAGGTACGTCCCCAGAACCACCACTGGCCCTGCGTGAACTTGTCGAAGCGGCGCAGGTCGGTGCGGCGGCGGTTGCCCTCACAGAGATATTCCTTACCCCACTCTGAGAGCATCCAGTCCATGTCGAAGTTGTCGAAGCCGGGACCGGGAATGCTCAGCGCATTGGTGCGGTCGCTGCTCTTGAAGTAGCGCTGGCGCACAGCATCCACATACTTCTTGGCCTCCGCGCTGTTGCCCTTGCGCATCTCACACTCGGCCACGTTCAGATAGGCCTCAGCCAGACGGAACTGCACGTCGTCAATGTCCTTGAAGCCCTTGCCTGCCTCAGCGGGATAGAGCGGATACTTCATCATGCGGATGCCCGAGTTGGTCTCGCCCCAGCGAGGACTCATCACTGGCTCCAACGTGTGTCCCATATTCAGGAACGTACCTACCTGATCAACATACACCAGTTCCTGACCATCACGGTCGGCATCGGCCAGCAATGCACTGCCCGTACCATAGTTAGCACGCATGGCACCCTTCAGGAACATACCTGGTCCATGTGTGCCAGTCGCTGCATCATAGACATAGTTCTGTTTGCGGATGTCGCGGTCGTCGAAACGCTCATAGGGAGCACCCAGTTTGTCACCATAGTCAGCCAGGAAGCTCTTGGCACCGATGGTTCCACCCGTGGGCAGGACGGTTCCCGTGTTGTCATAAGAAGGAACGAGGCAGACGCAGTTCCAGGCACCGATGCCGTCGTACTTATCCATACCATTGCAATACTCATTATAGTTATAGGGCATCATGGCCATCGTGCGGATGTTGCTAATGGCATTGGTAGCACCCTTGCCATCTTCGGCAGCCAGCGCGAAGATGACCTCCGGACACTTCACGTTATCCACGCTGAAAACGTCGCGCCAGTTGTCGGCCAACTGGTAACTGCCATAAGTACCATTGATGATCTCCTTTGACAGAGCCTCGCACTCATCAAACTTCGTTTCGCCAATGAAAATCTGTGCATTGAGCAGCAGACGAGCCTTCAACAAGCGGTTCATGGCCTGGTTGGCACGATTGACGAGCGCATGCTGGGCATCGTCCTTACCTAAAACAGCATACGACTCATCCAGTTCTTTGGCAATGAAGTCGTAAATCTTCTTGCACGACGTGTCCCAGTCAGGGTCTGCCGAACCAGGCACCTCACTGCCGGCTGAGGTATTCAGCGGCAGCGCACCGCCCCACAGCTCAAACAGGCAGTAGTAGTTCCATGCACGCAGTGTGCGCACCTCAGCCACGTACTGTGCCAGGGCAGCCTCGTTCATACCCAGACTGCTTGCACTCAGTCCTTCCAAGTCGTTAAGCAGCAGGTTTGCCAGTCCGATGCCCGTCCAAGCTTCCTTCCACGCGTTCTCAATGATGGGCGTCTCTGTTCCCCAGTTCTGCCAGGACAGCACGGTCTTTGCGGCCTCGTCCCAGCCCCACAGTCCACCGTTCCATACGCGCCAGGTAACCTGGTCTGCAGGATATTCAGACAGGTGGAAGAAATTCTCACCAGCCAGCGTCGATGACGTCTGGTTATAAATGGCAGCCACGGCTCCTTGCACACTAGCTTCATTCTGATAGTAGGACGAAGCGTCAATACGGTCATAAGCCTTCTCGTCCAAGTCGGTGCAAGCCGTCAAACTGCCTATAGCGCATATCGCGCATGCTATTTTATATTTAAATGTAATCATAATTACTAATTCCTAATTACTAATTCCTAATTAATGAAATCTCACCGTGACGCCCAGTGTGACGTTGGTAGCCTGCGGGTAAGCACTGTTGGTGTCCACGCCCGGTGTGATACCGTTGCTGTTGACAACCGAAGGATCATTGCCTTCATAGGCAGTCAGTGTGAAGAGATTCTTGGCTGAGAGATAGACGCGGAGGCTCTCCAGCAACTTGCGGTTCTTGGGCGTGAAACTGTAACCCAGTGTCACATTGTCCAGCTTGAAGTAGTTACCATTCTCCAGGAAGTAGCTGCTGATGATGCTACCGCCCGACTTTACGTCAACATAGTCGGTGTAAGCGGTACGCAGCACGTTGTCAGTACCGCAGCCCTGCAGACCCATGCCGTACTTACGCATGTTGAAGATCTTGAAGCCCAGTGCAGAACGGAACAACATCGACAAGTCCCAGTTCTTGTAGCGCAGCGAGTTGCTCCACGACAGAAAGTGCTTCGGAGCACCATTGCCGATTTCGCGTTTCCACGAGGGATCGGCCTGGGCTGCAGGCTGAGGCACATCATCGTTGTCGTAAACCATCAGCAGACCATTCTCATCAAGTCCGGCGTGCTCGTAGCCATAGAACTGGCCTATCTTGCCGTCTTCCTCTATGCGGAAGAAGTATTCGCTGGTGCCTAAGCCTGGCTTTTGATACAGGTCGAGCCAAGGCAAATGATAGGTATCGCTCGACAGTTTCGACAGCTTCGTGCTACCTGTACTCCAGTTGATGCCTGTTGTCCACTGGAAGTCCTTGGTCTTCACGGCATCGTAGTCCAGACTGACCTCCAGACCCGTGTTCTTGGTCGTACCCACATTCACTAGAATAGTGCTATAGATGAACGGAGGCTGCGGAGCTTGGTAGTTATAGAGCAGATCCTTGGAACGGCGGTCGTAGTACTCGACGCTACCGCGCAGGCGACTGTTCAGCGTCACGAAGTCAAGACCCACGTTGAACGCGGTTGACTTCTCCCAAGCCAAGTCGGGGTTGGCATTCAGCGTAGGTGCATAGCCGTTAATCCACTGACCGTTCAGGTAGTACTGTCCATAGCTGCCATAGGTAGGCATCGACTGATAGGGCGAGAAGTCAGAGCGACCCGTCACACCATAAGAGATACGGGGCTTCAAGCTCTGGAACATGTTCAGATTCTCTTTCAGCCATGGAGTCTGCGTAGCTTCCCAAGCCAGAGACACAGAAGGGAAGGTACCCCACTTCTTGTTAGTACCGAACTTGGTGCTGCCTTCGTGACGAAGCGATGCTGCCAAGTAGATCATATCCTTGAAATTATAGTTCAAACGACCGAAGAAACCAATCAGCGTACTTTCTGTAGTACCGGCATACATATTGGCCTTGCCGTCCTTCAGATAGGTACCCTGGCCAATGCCCCAGTAACTCAGTGCATCATAGACAAAACCAGCATTCCACTGATAGTCAGTCACGTAGCGGGTACGCTCCCAACTGTAGCCCACCACAGCCTTCAGCTGATGGTCACGCAGGGTCAGCGTATAGTTGCCGAGCCACTCCAGACGGTTGGTCTTCCAGCTCTCATTCTTGATGTTGGCCGAACCAGCATAACCATTCCAGTAGCTTTCGCTCGATGTGGTTGGTGTGTAGAAGTTCGATTTCAGGTCGTTATACTGCAGGGCATAGCTCAGGCTGGTGTTCAGCACATGCTTCTCAGTCTGCAGGATATTCAACTTCACGTCAAAATTACCCAGCACGTAGTTACGGTCGCCATTGCTGACATTGTTCAGCAGGTCGTTCACGGGGTTGTGGATGCCTGAGGGTGAACTGGGCTGATAGTATGTTCCGTCGGGATTCTTAACGGGAATAGTGGGGTTCATGGTCAGAGCCGTGTCAAACAAACCGCTATTACCCCAGTCCTCCTTCACCTTACGGTAAGAGAGCGAGGTGTTAAACTGTACCAGTCCGTCCAGTACACGCTGCTCGCCTACGAAACGACCACCATACTCCTCGCGCTTCGACACGATGTCCAGACCATTGCCGCTCTTGTAGTTCACCGAGGCGCCAAAGTAGCCGTTCTTCGTTGAGCTGTCAATGCTCAGATACTGGTTCAGCGTATAGCTGGCCTTGCGGGTAATCTCGTCCCACCAGTTGGTGTCCGCACCATAGTTCTGACCACGGCGCGAGCGGATGAACTCCTCGGTTGACAGGATCTCAGGCTTGCCCTTGGCAAAGTTCAGGCCGATGTAGCTGTCGTAGGTGATGTTGGTAACACCCTGCGTACCAGAACCTTTCTTAGTAGTGACAAGGATAACACCATTAGCACCACGGGTACCATAGATAGCAGCCGAACCGGCGTCCTTCAACACGGTAATCGACTCCACGTCTTGTGTGGCAATGTTGCGTAGGTCGCCACCGGCAATACCATCGATTACCACCAACGGGCCGTTGCTAGCCGACAGCGAACCCGCACCGCGAATCTGGATATCGGTCATGGCATTCGGGTCAGCATCGCTTGTGGCAGCCACGTTCAGACCAGTCACCTTACCGGCAATCAGTGCCATGGGGTCGCTGGCTGCACCCTGGTTGAACTGTTCCTTCGAAACCTGGACTACAGAACTTGAAATCTCCTTCTTGGCCATCGAGCCATAGCCCACAACCACTACTTCGTTCAACTGGGCTACATCCTCAGTCATGACAACCTCCATGCCGTTCTTGGCAGGAAGTTCCTGAGGATTAAAGCCAATGTACGTAAACACCAGTGTTGCTCCGGGCTTACACTGCAAACTAAAGTTACCGTCGAAATCGGTGACGGTACCGTTGGAAGTTCCCTTGATCATGACGGAGGCACCAATGACACCTTCGCCAGTATCATCCTTTACACGACCATTGATGGTGGTCTGTGCTGAAACGTCCAAGGCCAAAAACATGACTGCCAGGAACACCATGACAGCCCTTAGACTTTTTGTGCTTGTTTTTTTCATTGTGAATTGGTTTTAGTTACAAAAATTTTTTAAATGATATATTTGGATTGTGTTGTGATTACAATTTTTCTATCCGGATGGCTACACCGCCACTGCGTGCCAGGTTCAGCACCAGCGAGTCCTTGCCAGTTACCTCCACCTGACGGATGGTCATGCTGTAGGGGTTCTTTTCATAGTCGGCCTCGGGACCATCCTCATAGATGACAGCACGATAGGTGGCACCTTCGTCCAGGAAGTCGAGGGACAAGCTGAGCGTTCTCGCCTCTTCGTTCGTGATGCTGCCGACAAACCAACGGTCTCCACCACGTTCCTTGCGGGCAATGGTGATATATTTTCCTATCTCTCCATGAGGAACCACCGTCTGGCTCCACGTCGTAGGACAACTCTCTATAAAGGTCAAGGCGGGCTGTCCCTCATAGTTCTCAATGGCATCGGCAGCCATCTGCAAAGGACTGTAGATAACCACGAACTCACCCAATTGCTTGGCCAGGGTAGAATGAGGATGGGTACCCTTGACGATTTCCGAGAAATTGAAGATGGCAGGGGTGAAGTCCGTGGGACCTGCCAGTCCACGGGTAAACGGCAAGGTGACCGTATGGGCAGGCGGATTACCTCCTCGTCTGTCCCAGGCGTTGTACTCCTGACCACGAACACCCTCTTGTGTCATCAGGTTGGGCCATGTGCGCTGAATACCGGTAGGCATGGCAGGCTCGTGGTTGTCAATCATGATGTGGTGCTTGGCAGCACACTCAATGACACGACGATAGTGGCGGATGCCATATTGCGACTTGGCCAGTTCCTTTCCGTCGAACAGATGTCCCACATAGCCTGTCTTGACAGCACGGATGCCCATCTTGCTGAACCATGCGAAGGCTTCGTCCATCTCCTTCTCCAACAAGGTAGCACGTCCCCATGTCTCGGTATGTCCGATAAAGCGAACACCCTTAGAGGCACCATAGCGACATACCTCTTCCATGTCGAAGTCCGGATAGGACCACAGGTAAGTCACCTGCTCTCCCTCACCCCATCCGGGGTTCCACCCTTCGGCCAGTACACCGCTAAACCCATGACGGGCTGCAAAGTCCATATACCGTTTTACGTTCTCGGTGGTGGCTCCATGCGTCGGCCCCATCTCCCACGTGTTCTGCTTCTTATGAATGCTCCACCAGATACCGATATAGCGACCAGGCTCTATCCATGAGGTATCCTCGATACGAGAGGGCTCGTTGAGGTTCAGCATCAGGCGGGAGGTAATGAGACCGCCAGCCGTAGGACTGATAATCATGGTGCGCCAAGGACTCTTCATGTCCCCTTTGGCATAGACCTTCACCCCGTTTTGCCAAGGGGTAAGGGCAGCCAACAGTCTGACAACACCCTTATTACCTGCACGAGGCGTGAGGTTCAGACTGGCATAGTCTTCCAAGGCAGCCTCATGGATGGTCAGGAAGAGGTCTTTCTCGTATTCAATGGTCAACGGCGTGCATACCGTATCTTTCTTGCTTAACAGATCAGCAGTATAGATGCCCTCAAAGTATTCGGTATGGTTGGAAGGAATAGACCAAGCCTTGGCATCGTGAGCCAGGTTCATTTCAGTCAGCTCGTCCATCACACAGAACTCCTTATCTGGCTGATTAGGAAGGATATATCGGAAACCAAAGCCGTCGTTAAACACGCGGAACACCACCTTCATCAGTCGCTGGCTACCGCTTTTCTCCTTGAAGTCAACAACGAGTTCGTTGTAATGGTTGCGAACGGTCTCGTCCTCGCCCCACACTTGGTTCCATGTCTCATCTTTTAACGAACGGCTTACTCGGATCATCTTAGCATGAGTACCTACCTCGCCATGATCCAACAGGAAGCCAAGGTGTGAAGGCGCGACCAGCGTTTTTCCCTGGTACGATACGGTATAATAAGGACGATAAGAAAGGGTACCGACCGTTACCGTCACGGAACCGTCGGGTGATGTCACAGAAACGTCCTTCGCATGGCAGACACTTACTGTCATGCTGCCAAAATAAAGAATAACTACTAACTTTAATATCAAATGATGCATAACGTCGATTGTTTTGGATTTCGGCTGCAAAATTAATAGGTGGAATCATTCGTTCCAAGCACAACTAGGGAAAATCAAAGTGGACAAAAATGTAAAACCCTTAAAATAAGCGGGTTACAAAAACGACATCTCAAATAAATCTAAATGAAATCAATCCGTTTTGGGCCGTTTTTGCCCATTTCCATTTGGATATTCCAAGAAGATATTGTATCTTTGCGACAAAATAACTAAACACCAGGCTTATGAAATACCTATGGTTCACTCTTCTCTTGCTGGCTCAAGCTACGATGGCCACAGCCCAGGAAAAAGAAACCCTTTACAAGACCCTTGACAGTTTGATTGCAAACTACGACCACCAGACTGCCGAGAAAGAACTTCGCATCAAGACGATTAAGGATGGAGCCAGTGGTATCTCACTGACTCCAGAGCAGCATCTGGAACTGAACATACGGCTGTACGACGAATACATAGCCTACAAATACGACTCAGCCTTCCATTATATCCAACAGAATGTGGCCCTATTGCGAGGTACGGAGGATCACAATCGTTTTGCTGCCAGTGCGGTACGCATGGCACATATCCTTTCGGTAACGGGTCTTTTCAATATGGCCAGGGAGCTGATGGAAGAGATCAACCCCGAATCATTAGATGTACAGCAACGGGTGGACTATTACACCCAACAGAGCGAGTTGAACCTCTATCGCTCTGAAATGGCGCAATACACCCCCTTCTTCGCTGAGTTTATCAGCAGGGCACAGTATTATCGTCAGTTGATTATCCAGATAGCCCCGAAGGGTTCTTACGACTATATCTTCAACCAGGCCACCTATATCTGTGAGACAGGCGATGAAGACAAGGCCATCCAGATGCTGGAAGACTATCTGCCCCAGCTGAAAAGCGGTTCGCGTACCTATAGTATTATTACCAGTACACTGGCTTATTTCTACCAGCGCAAGCAGAATCTGGAACAACAGGAGCACTACCTGTTGCTCAGTGCCATCAGCGACGAGCGAGGTGCCATCCGTGAGAACAACTCCCTGCGCTCTCTCTCCGAGTTGCTGATGGCCAGAGGCGAGAGTGACAATGCCTACCGCTATCTCTTCCAATCGTTCCGCGAAGCCCAATTCTATGGCAGTCGCCTGCGACTGATGCAAATGGGACGCATCGCTCCCCAGGTGATGCAACTCTATGACGAGGAACGCTCGCAGACCCAGCGTCTGACCACTACCATCCTGATTATCATCTCCACCGTCTCCCTACTGTTGATAGGCGGCATCTTCTATACGTTGAAGCTCATCCGCAAGAACCGTTCTGCCAATCAGCAGATTCTGGAGATGAACAAGACACTGGCCCTCCAGAATGAGGCCATCAGCAACATCAACAACCAAATGAAGGAAGCCAACAGAATCAAGGAGGAATACATCGGGCGCTTCCTGGAACTCAGTAGCGTGCTGATAGAAAGGGGCGAGAAACGCCTGAAACTGTTCAACCGACTAGCCCGTGAACGTAAATTGGAAGAGCTGTATGTAGAACTCAAGGCGACAGAACCCGTCACCAACAGCATTCGCGACTTCCATCAGCATTTCGATGTGGCTTTCTTGAACATCTACCCTGACTTTATCGCAAATATCAACCAGTTACTGACCCCAGAGAACCAATTCGAGAAGGAGAGTGAAGGAGTCAAGAAGTTGACTACCGAACTGCGCATATTAGCCCTGTTGCGACTGGGCATCAACGACAACCAGAAGATTGCCGATATCCTGCGCTCCAGCCTCACCACCATCTATACCTATCGCTCCAAACTGAAAGCTAAGGCTATTAACAAGGAGACTTTTGAGGATGATGTGCGTAAAATAGCGACCTACTAAAGAATGGGGGAGTACAAAAATAGAGGATGCGCTCATCGCGAGTGCATCCTCTAACTATATTAACAAACAACTTTCAAACACAAGCTTGCCGGCTCTTTATTTCTTAACGATTGAGATAGCCTTGTTGGCAAGCTTAACTACTACATAATTAAAAATAATCATAACCTAAAACCAATTTAATGAATCCTTAAACAATCTTTTTTTGTCTTTTGACGATGCAAAATTACAAATTGTGTGCGAACACATAAAGACTTTTTGACGTTTTTAGACGAAAAAACCCTTCTTCTTGACGTAGGTCAAATAAGAGAAGGAGGGAAGGAGGTCAGAAGGTGACATAGGGAGTCAGGCGCTCGATGACCTCCGGGGGAAAGTCCTTGGAGAGTCGGAGGTCCTGCAGACTTTTCAAGTTGCCATGCAACCTACGGTAGTCCACGATTGCCTTAGCCTGATAGAAATTGATGTAAGGATGCTTCCTCAATTGTTGCAGGGTCAGCAGGTTGACATTCAATTGCTGGGGATGGGCATCCCGGACGACGAAATACTTCTTGGCCTCTGGGGGGAGGTCGTCTATCTCGTCCAACTGGTCCACGCTGACATAACCTCCCAGGCGCTGTCCGTAGCGATAGATGCGTGCTGCATAGTAAGGTCCGATGCCAGGTACCTTACGCAACTCCGTGGTATCAGCAGTATTTAACACAATGTGTTGAGTGCTGTCAATCTTCCTGGGGTAAGCCTCATTGCTCCGAGTCTCACTGGTCTCATAGGTCCTAGTATCCTTATCCCCCAAGAGGGTGGAAGCAGGCAGATAATCGCTGCTAATGCGGATATAAGGCTCCAGACGACGGTAGTCCTTGACGGTGAGCCCATAGAGTCGGGCAAAGTCCTCCTTTTTACGATAGATGCCTCCTCGCGCGCGATACTTATATATATTACGCACCTGCCAGGGCTGCAGGCCGAGACGCAACAGCTGCGTGCTGTCTGCCGTGTTAGGGTCGAAGGGGAAGGTCTCGGGCTTAGGACGCGTGGGAATGTCGGCATAGTGTACCACCGCAGAGCGACGACCCTGGCCTCTGTGAGCAACAGAGGGTGCTGCGTCTTGCTGCGCTGCATCGGGAGAAGTCGTAAACCAAAGGGCTATCGACGCGAGCAGTGCCACACCCAAGGCTGCAAAAGCTATCCTACGGTCGTTATGGTTCATAATCTGAAAATCTTAATTATAATTAGGAATTAGAAATTAGGAATTAGAAATTGTGATTACTTTGTAGGCAGAATTCTGCATATACTGAGAGATTTGTGATGCGCTTAAACATATCATAAACTCCCAGCTGATGGAGGAAGATCATGACGATGGCCAGTGGACAGACATAGCGCACGGAAAAGTAATAAACGGAGAAGAAGAACTGGTTGAAACGGTTGTCGTTGGTAAACTCCTCATACACCGTTTTACGGGGGATATACCAACCCACGAAGAGACACGCTAACAGACCACCTACGGGTAGCATGAAGTTGGCGGTGAGCTGGTCGCAGAAGTCCATGAGCGACAGTCCCATCACCTGGATGTCATAGGCACCTACTGACCACGAGCAGAACACACACAGCACGGAAGCCACAATGGTGAGTATCCAGGCCGCATGGTGCCGTTTCAGGTGGAACTCCTCAGTAAAGAAAGCAGTACCAATCTCGTGCATGGAAATAGTGGAGGTCAGGGCTGCAAACACCAACAAGGCATAGAACATAATGCTAATGCACCACCCTACCTCGGGCATGGTGCTAAAGGCCTGCTGGAACACGTTAGGCAGCGTGATGAAGATGAGCGAGGGGCCGCTGTCGGGGTTGATGCCTACAGAGAAGGCTGCTGGGAAAATCATGAGTCCGGCAAAGATGGCAATCATCGTGTCGAGTGTCACTATCTGACCCGCCGAGCGTAGCAGGTTGGTCTCTTTCGAGAAATAGCTGGCATAGGTACAAAGACAGGCAGTACCCAGAGAGAGCGAGAAGAAAGCCTGCCCCAGGGCGTCGAGCACCACCTTGCCACTCAGCTTCGAGAAGTCGGGCTGTAACAGGAAGCGCACGCCCTCCATACTGCCCGGCAGGGCACACGATGCCGAGACGAGCACCAGCAGCAGGACGAAGAGAACGGGCATGAGCCACTTGGAGGCACGCTCTATCCCCTTACGCACACCATGTACGATGACAGTATGGGTGATGAGTATGAAGGCAATGCCACACAACACGGGGCGCAACGGATGACTGGAGAAGGTGACGAAGTAGGACTGCACATACGACGTGTCGCCCACCAGCTTGCCAGCCAGTGCTGCATACAGGTATTGCAGGCACCAGCCAGCCACCACGGCATAGAAGCCCAAGATGATGGTAGCACAAAGGATGCCCAGATGACCCACCAGTCGCCAAGGCTTTCCGTTCGACAGGGTGTCGTATGCTCGGGCTGCATTGGTCTGTGCATGGCGACCGACGATGAACTCGCTGATCATGCCCGGCAAGCCCAGCAGGAAGATGCAGGCGATATAGATCAGGATGAATGCAGCACCACCGTTCTCACCAGTCATATAGGGGAAACGCCACACATTGCCCAGACCGACAGCGGAACCCGCCGTAGCCAGCACCACACCCAACTTGCTGCCGAAACTACCCCTTTCCTTCATAATTATAATTAGGAATTAGAAATTAGGAATTAGAAATTAGGAATTAGAAATTGTGATTACTTTGTAGGCAGAATTCTGCATATACTGAGAGATTTGTGATGCGCTTAAACATATCATAAGGCAAGCGAGCAAAGCTCGAGTCCTAATTTCTAATTTAAAAGTCCAAGTTGATGCAGGAAAATAAACAGGATGGCCAGCGGACAGACATACTTGATGAGGAACAGGTAGCGATGGAAATAGCGGATATAGTCCTTCAGTTCACCCTTATTGCTGAACTCATCGCGCACAATCTGATGAGGCACATACCACCCGATGAAGATACAGGTGAGGAAGCCCACCACGGGCAGGAATATCTGGCCAGTGACAAAGTCGAACCAGTCGAACAGGGCCTCGCCATAGAAGGTAAGTCCGTCGTAGGCACCCAGCGACAGCGAGCAGAAGGTTCCGATGATAGCCGTTGTCACCGTCACGGCCAGGGCAGCGCGCCTACGTGTGGTATGGAGCTCCTCCTGGACGAAGGCGGTCGATACCTCGTGCAGCGACATCAGCGATGTCAGGGCAGCCAGTGACAAGAGCACGAAGAACAGCAGTGAGATGACATACCCCATGACGGGCATACCACTGAAGGCTTGTTGGAACACGTTGGGCAGGGTGATAAAGATGAGTGAAGGACCACTGTCGGGCTCCACACCCACCGAGAAGGCCGCGGGGAAAATCATGAGACCAGCCAGGATGGCCACTACACAATCGATGATGGCAATCTGCGAGGCTGCCTTCGTTAGGTTGGTCTTTTCCGAGAAATAGCTGGCATAGGTACACAGACAACCCATCGCGATACTCATCGAGTAGAACGACTGTCCCAGGGCACCGAGGAACACGTCGCTGTCAATCTTCGAGAAGTCGGGCTTGAACAGGAACTCGACACCCTTG
>CACXTX010000024.1 GCA_902770635.1 uncultured Prevotellaceae bacterium
GGCATTTCTCATTGGTCATTCCCCATTTCTCACTTCTCATTCCTCATTTCTCATTTGCGGAGCACAGGCGCAGACATACGAGACGCGTTTCGAGCGTAGCGTGACGGACCTGATGAACGACGTCAGCAAACGCTTTGGCGTGAAGTTCAAGTTCGACAAGAACGTGGACACCATAGGCAAGAAGATGCCCTACGCCGACTTCCGTGTGCGCCCCTACTCGCTCGAAATGACACTCGACAACATCTGCAAATACTACGACTGGAACTGGTGGAAGCAGAGTGGCAACACGTATAAAATCAAGTTGTACGAATACCCGCGTCGCCATGAGACCGAGGGTAAGATGATGCTCGACTGGCTGTCATCCTTATATCATAATAAGGAGCAATGGGAGGCTCGTCGCGACACCCTGCGCCGTGAGGTGCGCCAACGTCTAGAACTGGACAAGTTCCTAGACTCGTGCAATAGGAAAATGGTCAATGGTCAATGGTCAATGGCCAATGTACAACTGTCTAAGATTCGCAAGCACGACGGCTACACCACACAGAACATCTGCATCGAACTGACACCTGGACAACACCTCTTTGGCACTATCTATGCTTCCTTGAAGAAGGGCAAGCACGCCCTGATAGTCTGCCCCGACGGACACTGGCCTTATCGCTATCGCAAGGATGAGCAGCAGCGACTGGGTACCCTCGCCCGCATGGGTGCCGTCTGCGTCGATTTCGACCTGTATGGTTGGGGGGAGAGTCAGCAAGAGGTGGGCGACCATCATAGCAGTCGCGCCCATGTCTATCAGGCAGCCTGTGGATACATCCTCCTGGACTGGATGCTGAAGAACCGCAAGGACATCGACACGGAGCGTGTGGGTGTGATGGGCGGTTCTGGTGGCGGTACGCATACCGTGCTCCTATCCCTGTTGGACGAACGCGTCACTGCCTCAGCCCCTGTGGTTCATCTGGCTTCTCACTTCGATGGTGGCTGTCCCTGCGAGAGCGGCATGCCCGTCCAGCTGTCAGCAGGAGGTACCTGCGAGCCTGAGTTGGCTGCCGTCATAGCGCCAAAGCCGATGCTTATCGTGAGCGACGGAGGCGACTGGACCTCGAGTGTGCCCACGTTGGAGTTCCCCTATCTGCAACGCATCTACGGTTTCTATGGTGCCCAGGACAAGGTGCGCAATGTCCACCTGCCCAACGAGCGCCACGACTTCCGTGAGAACAAGCGCAATGCGGTTTATGATTTCTTCATCGACGTCTTCGGCCTTGACCGTTCGATGCTCGACGAGAGTAAGATAGAGATAGAACCCGAAGAAACGCTGAAATCGCTGTATAAATAAAATAAACGGAAAGTTACTACAGAAACTATGAAACGACTGACACTGACCGTATTTCTTATTTCTCACTTCTCATTCCTCATTTGTGCTGTTGCACAACAGCACAGACTATGGTACAACCAGCCTGCACAGACGTGGACGCAGGCCCTGCCCATCGGCAACGGCGTGATGGGTGGTATGGTGTTTGGTACACCTGCTGTGGAGCACATCCAGATTAACGAGGAAACCATCTGGGCAGGACAGCCCAACAACGTGGTGAACCCCAATGCCAAGAAGGCGCTGCCAGAGGTTCGCCAACTCATCTTCGAAGGGAAATATAAGGAGGCACAGGACTTGGCTAACGCGCAAGTGATGCCCCAGGCGGCTGGCAAGAACATGGGTATGCCCTACCAACCCTTTGGCGACCTGTACATCGCAATGCCTGGACACGCTGATTATCGGAACTATGAACGTTGGTTGGACTTGGACAATGCCAAGAGCGTAGTGAAATACGAGGTGGATGGCGTGCAATACATGCGTGAGACAATAGCTCCGTTGGGTGGTCACGAGGTTATTGCCGTCCGACTGACAGCCAGTGAGAAAGGCAGGATTACATTTACCGCTAACATGACGACACCACACGAGAATCCACTTGTGGGAAGTGAAAAAATAAAAGTGAAAAGTGAAGAATTCGCTTCCGCCACTCTGTTAGGCGTTTCCAGCAAGCATGAAGGATTGAAAGGCAAGGTGCGCTTCATGGGGCGTATGGCTGTGCGGACGAAAGGTGGCAAGGTGAGTGGCTCGAATGGAAACATCAGCGTGGTGGGGGCTGACGAGGCAACCCTCTACCTCACCGTAGGCACCAACGTCAAGAGCTACAAGGACATTACCGGCGACGAGGAGGCACAATCACGGGAGCGCCTTCAAGGGGCTATGGCACTGGGGTTTGAGGCGTTAAAAGACCTGCACGAGCGTGTTTATCACAAATACTACGACCGTGTGAAACTGGACCTGGGCGAGGACGCCTTTGCCAACGTGCCTATGAACAAACGCATCGAACAGTTTGGTCGTGTTACAGACAACCATCTCGTAGCTACCTATTTCCAGTTTGGACGCTACCTGCTCATTTCCTCGTCACAGCCAGACAACATGAACCCTGCCAACCTGCAAGGACTGTGGAACGATAAGATGTTCCCGTCGTGGGACTCGAAATACACCACGAACATCAACCTGGAGATGAACTACTGGCCCTCGGAGGTGACCAACCTGACGGAGATGAACGAGCCGCTGTTCAAGCTCATCCGCGAGATTTACGAACAAGGCAAGCAGACGGCCCGCGACATGTATGGCGTGGAAGGCTGGGTATTGCACCACAACACCGACCAATGGCGCATCACAGGTCCTGTGGATCGTGCTCAGACGGGTCTCTGGCCGATGGGGGCAGCATGGCTCTGCAGACATCTGTGGGAACATTACCTCTACACGGGCGACAAGGACTTCTTGCGCCAATATTATCCAATCATGCTGGATGCTGCCCGCTTCTTTACGCAGACACTGGTGAAGCATCCCACAAAGGGTTATTTGGTGGTTTGTCCTGGCGAATCACCTGAACACGGAGGGAAAGGACGCCCCACCCCACTGGATGCTGGTGTGACGATGGACAACCAGATAGTGACCGAACTGTACACCAACGTACTTGAGGCCGCCAAGATTCTTGATGATAACAATTCTCTATTGTCAATTCTCAATTCTCAATTAAAACAGTTGCCTCCTATGCAGATTGGCCGTTGGGGACAGTTGCAGGAATGGCTTGACGACCTGGACGATCCCAAGGACGATCATCGCCACTTCTCACACCTCTACGGTCTCTATCCTTCCAACCAGATATCACCTGTTCGCACACCAGACCTTTGGAATGCTGCTCGCAAGTCGCTGGAGGCTCGTGGTGACGTCTCTACGGGATGGAGCATGGGATGGAAGGTATGCTCATGGGCAAGACTGCTGGACGGAGAACATGCCTATAAGTTGATTAAAGACCAACTGACGCTGACGGCAGACACCTTCCTGATCTTTGGAACGGTCAAGCAACGCGGAGGCACCTATCCCAATATGTTCGACGCCCATCCACCCTTCCAGATTGACGGAAACTTCGGCTGTACGGCAGGTATTGCCGAGATGCTGATGCAGAGCTACGACGGATATATCCACTTGTTGCCTGCCCTTCCCAACGTTTGGAAAAACGGAAGTGTGAAAGGACTGGTGGCTCGTGGTGGTTTTGTCATAGACATGGACTGGAAAGAGGGTAAGTTAACCAAGGCTGTCATCCACTCCAAGAACGGTGGAGTTTGCCGTATCAAATATGGTAACAGGCTGAAAGCAAATGGATTAAAGAAGACAAAAGATGCAAACATATATAGCATAAACACCAAAAAAGGCGAAGATTACATCCTAAAATAGAGACTTTGCATATGTTTCAAATAGTTGCGTAAATGTAGCATATCATAGGTTTTATTTGGAAAACTCCTATGTATTTTATATCTTTGCAACATGAATTTTCTAACATAAAACAATAATGACTATGAAACGTATGACGCTTGTTGCCCTGTTTGTGGCAACCACTCTAGGGCTATCTGCCCAGAAGCCGATGAAAGCCCCCAAGGGCGGAATGGCTATTAGTGACGAACTGATTGGCATTTTTTTTGAGGACATCAACAACTGTGCTGATGGTGGCCTCTATGCCGAACTCATCCAAAACGGCTCGTTCGAGTTTTCACCAGCTGAAAGAGACGGTTGGGGAGCGGGTACCGCATGGAAACAGACGCGTCCAGGCCATTCGCTTGGTACGATGGAGGTTTGCAAGGGCACGGGTATTCATCCCAACAATCCTACTTACATGAAACTGCATGCCGAGCGTACCAGGGAGTTCTTCGACTACAAGGGCTGGAGAGGTTACGGTCTCGAAAACAACGGCTACGACGGCATCAACGTGAAGGCTGGTGCAAAGTATGACTTCTCCGTATTCTTCCGCAACTATGGTGAAAGCAAGCAGGTACGCATTGCCCTCGTTGAACCTCAGGGCTGGGGCAAGGACCCAAAGCTGTTGGCTGATGTCACGCTGACTGTAGATGCCAAGAACTGGAAAAAATATGCGGCAACACTGACGCCCAATGCCGACTGCAAGAATGCAGCCTTGCAGATTCTGATGTTGACCGATGGCGACATGGATATTGACATGGTGTCGCTGATGCCTCAAGACACCTATAAAGGACACGGTCTGCGCAAGGATCTGGCACAGGCTCTGGCAGATCTGCACCCCAAATTCATGCGCTTCCCTGGCGGATGTGTTGTACACGGTGGTGGTGACGGATTCTGGGACACCTATCGCTGGAAGACCACCATCGGTCCCAAGGAGACTCGTCGTGGCCTGAAGAACACATGGGGATATCATCAGAGCATGGGTTTGGGATACTATGAATATTTCCAGTTCTGTGAAGACCTAGGCATGGAGCCAGTACCCATTCTGCCAAGCGGTGTGAGCTGTCAGGGCACTAACGGCGGTTGGGGCATGTGGCCCCAGCAGGCTCAGGATGTTGTTCCTATGAGCCAGATGGACGAGTGGGTAGCTGAAGCTATTGACCTGATTGAATGGGCCAATGGTGACCCTGCCACCAACAAGTGGGCCAAGATGCGTGCTGATGCTGGTCATCCCAAGCCCTTCAACCTGAAGTACCTGGGTATTGGCAACGAGGAGAAAATAACCCCTGAGTTCATTGAGCGCTTCAAGTATATTTACGAACGCGTCACGAAGGCTCATCCTGAGATTATCATCGTTGGTACGGCCGGACCTGGTTCTCACAAAGACAATCCCGACTACGAAGCTGGTTGGAAGCTGGCCAAGGAACTTAACATGCCTATACTTGACGAACACTACTATGAACCCAACGAATATTTCCTGAACAAGCGACAGTACGACAATTACCCCCGTGGTGGCAAGACGAAGGTGTATCTCGGCGAGTATGCTGCCAAGGACAAGAAGTTCATCGATGCTTTGGCCGAGGGTCTGTATCTGTTGCACGTTGAGCGCAATGCCGATATCGTAGCAATGACTTCTTATGCTCCCCTCTTCGCCCGCAAGGACGGCACCCAATGGAATCCCGACATGATATATTTCGACAACGAGCGTCCTTACCTGACATGTAGCTACTATGTGCAGCAACTGTTCGGACAGTCCTGCGGACAGTACTTCTATGGTGACTGTGTACAGTTTGAGGGTGACAAGAAGGGTATCATCCAGCCTCAGGAAAACGTACATTATGGACAGAGTGTCATCCTGAACGTGAAGACCAGGAAACTTTATGTGAAGCTCGTCAACGCATCTGACAAGGAGAAAGAGGCCGACATCAACCTCAGCCGTTTCCCCATCAAGAAGAAGTGTGTGAAGACCGTGCTCGAGGGTAAGGCTGACGACGAGAACAACTTTGACAAGCAGCCCATTGCACCTAAGAAGGAAACCATCAAGGCAGAGAAGAAGTTCGACATCGACCTGAAGCCTTACTCGATGGTCATGTTAGAATACCAACTGTAAAACATACCGTTAAGCAATACATTCATCAAGACTGACGACAAAAATAAAGTTCGTCAGTCTTGTTTTATATATACTATATAAAGCTATGAAGAAACTAATCATGATATTGAGCCTTGCGCTGCTGACGGTGTCGGCACAGGCAGGCAAGCCATGGGACAATGGCAAGTTGAAGGTTTCAGATAACCAGCGTTATCTGCAGTTTGAGAACGGACAGCCCTTCTTCTGGTTGGGTGAGACAGGCTGGCTATTACCAGAGCGACTGGACAGGGCCGAAGCAGAATGGTACCTGCAAAGCTGTGCAAAGGCCGGCTACAACGTGGTACAAGTACAGACCATCGATGGTGTGCCTGCCCATAATATCTATGGACAGTTGTCGAACATTGACGGATGGAACTTCAAGAACATCAATCAGAAAGGCGTATATGGCTATTGGGACCACATGGATTATATCATCGACAGGGCTGCCGATCATGGCATCTACATCGGTATGGTATGTATCTGGGGTGGTCTGGTAAAGGCTGGTCTGTTGAGCGTGGAGGAAGCCAAGAAGTATGGCACCTTCCTGGCTAATCGTTATAAAAACAAGCCCAACATCATCTGGTTTATGGGCGGCGACATCCAAGGCGACATCAAGCCTGAGGTATGGGAAACACTTGCTACCACCATCAAGTCGATAGACAAGGACCACCTGATGACCTACCATCCACGCGGACGCTATACCTCTGCCAAATGGTGGGCAAAAGCCCCTTGGATGGACTTCCACACCTTCCAGAGCGGACATCGTCGCTATGGACAGCGCATGGGCAATGCTGACTATCCCATCCCTGACAATACGGAGGAGGACAACTGGATGTACGTTGACTCCACTTGGAAGTACAACCCCATCAAGCCTGTGCTCGATGCAGAGCCTTCCTATGAAGACATCCCCATGGGACTGCATGACGCCAACGAGCCTCGCTGGAAGGACTATGACGTTCGACGCTATGCTTACTGGAGTGTATTCGCCGGCTCATGCGGACACACCTACGGCCATAATGCCATCATGCAGATGCTAAAGCCCGGCTACCCCACCAGCTATGGTGATGCTGGAGACGTGAAGACATGGTATCAAGCGCTGAAAGACCCTGGTTTCAACCAGATGCAATACCTGAAGCGACTGATACTGTCGTTTCCTTATTTTGAGCGTGTGGCCGACCAGAGCGTTATTCTTGAAAACGGAGAGAAATACAACCGTCTGATTGCTACTCGCGGCAACGACTACTTGTTGGTGTATAACTACAACGGCAATACCATGAAACTCGACCTGACGAAAATCAGCGGCGCAAAGAAAAACGTCTGGTGGATGACTGCTGCCACGGGCAAGCTGAAGTATCTTGGCGAGTTTGACTCCAAAGTACTCACCTTCCGCTATCACCCACAGTCGGCACGTGTCGAGGATGGTGTACTCATCGCCATTGACAACACCAAAGACTATCTGAAGAAAGACCAGACGGAACTGTCACCCGATGGCTATAAGGCAAAAGAACGAGACTTAAACGAGTAAAGCATGAAGAGAACCCTCTTTTTATTGTTGGTAATGCTGCCCTTCGTGGGACTTGCCAAGAAAAAGGTTGTGAAACCTGACGTCAGCGTCAGTTGGCTACGCGTGGAGAATATGGAGAAGCCTATGGGCATTGATACGGACAAACCTCGCTTCTCATGGATAATCCTGTCTGACAAGCAAAATGTCAAGCAGACGGCTTTCCAGATTATCGTATCCACAGACAAGGGTGAAGTATGGAACTCAGGACGTGTGGAGAGTGACCAGCAATTATGGGTCCCCTATGGTGGCGAGAAGTTGAAAAGTGCCACACAATGCTCTTGGAAGGTAAAGGTATGGACTACTGCCGGCGAGACAGCATGGAGCGAAGAAGAATGCTTCGGCATCGGGCTCCTTAAGGAAAACCATTGGACAGGTCGCTGGATAGGATTGGAACGACTGATGCCTGACGAGCAGCGTGGCTTACACAGCAGACTGGCAGCACGCTATGTCCGCAAGGAGTTTGAATTGGCAAAGCCTGTCAAGCGTGCCATTGCCTATGTGGCTGGCATCGGACTGCATGAACTGCACGTCAATGGAGTCACCTACAACCGTGAGGTGCTCGTTCCCATGCCTACTGATTACAGAAAAACGGTACTTTATAACACCTACGACATCACTGAGGCACTCAAGGAAAAGAATGCTATCGGTCTTGTGTTGGGCAATGGTCGCGTGTTCCCCATGCGCCAGAATAAGCCTTATAAGGCTCCCGTTTTCGGATTACCCAAATGTCGCATCAATATCCTCATAGAATTTATGGATGGTACGACCAAGCGTATCTCGACCGACGAGAAATGGAAGATTACTGCCAACGGTCCCATCCGTTCGAACAACGAATATGATGGTGAGATATATGATGCACGCAAGGAGATGGAAGGTTGGGATATGCCTAACTTCGACGACAAGTCGTGGTTACAGGCTGAGCGTACCGAAATACCTCTTGGGACCCTGCGCGCCCAAATGGCTCCAGGCATGAGTATGGAACCCTTGACGATTACGCCTTCCTGCAAAGATAACATCTACGATTTCCAACAGAACATGGCAGGATGGATAGCCTTTACGCCAACAGGCAACCCTGGAGACACCATCCGCGTGAAATATGCCGAGAAACTGAATGCCGACGGAACACTCTACCTCGACAATTTCCGTGATGCCCAGTCCGAAGATATTTACATCTGTGGACAATCGTCAAACGATAAATTGTCAAATTGTAAATCGTCTAATTGTAAATTACCTTGGCACCCCATCTTTAGTTATCATGGTTTCCGATATGCACAGATTACAGGACCCGTCAAAGATGTTCATGCCTATACCGTCAGCGACGACATGCAGACCATCGGGCACTTCGAATGTGCTGATGCCACGTTGAACCAAGTGATGAAGAATGCCTGGTGGGGCATCTATAGCAACTATAAAGGCATGCCTGTTGACTGTCCTCAGCGCAATGAACGCCAGCCCTGGCTGGGCGACAGGACGATGGGTAGTCTGGGCGAGAGTTTTGTGTTCAACAACGAAAGGCTCTACACCAAATGGATGCGCGACATCTGCGAGTCACAGCGTGAAGACGGAGTGTTCTCTGATGTTGCCCCAGCTTTCTGGAACTACTACAACGATGACGTCACCTGGCCTGCTGCCCTACCCTTCAGCTGCGATATGCTTTGGCGACAGTTTGGCAACCGTGAGGCTATTGACAAGTCGTATTTCTACATCAAGCGCTGGCTACAACACCTGATGGAAGAGTATATGGAGGATGGTATCATCACCAAGGACCAGTATGGCGACTGGTGTGTGCCACCCGAGTCGCTGGAACTTATCCACTCGCAGGACCCTGCCCGCAAGACGGACGGAGCACTCATCTCTACAGCCTACGTCATCCGCACCATGCAGCTGTTGGAGCAATGGGGTTGTGAGGCAGAATATTGGAAACCGTTGCGCCAAAAGATGACGGACGCCTTCAACCGCAAGTTCCTGACCGTAAAGGAAGGCACCAGTCTTGCTCCAGGTCATACCTTGTATCCAGACTCTATCTTCTATGGCAATAATACCGCGACCGCCAACCTATTAGCGCTCTCGTTTGGCATTGTGCCGGAAAAGTATCGTCAGGAGGTGACCAAGAATGTGGTGGAGAACATTATCCTGAAAAACAATGCCCATGTGCCTTGTGGCGTCATCGGCATCTCATGGCTATTGCGAGGACTCAGCGACAACGGGTTCAGCGACGTGGCTTATATGATAGCCACCCAGCACAGTTATCCCTCATGGGGCTATATGGCTGAGAACGGTGCCACCACCATCTGGGAACTATGGAATGGTGACAAGGCCAGTCCAAGGATGAACAGCGGAAACCATGTCATGCTGTTGGGCGACTTGGTCACCTGGTGCTACCAATACCTGGGCGGCATCCGTCAGACGGGCAATGCTTATAAGCACATCGTGCTCAAGCCCGATTTCAGCATCCAAGACTGTCCTTGGGCTAATGTCAAGTACGACAGTCCCTACGGAACGATTACCAGTAGTTGGAAAAAGACCTTGCAACAGGTGGAATGGGATGTACAGGTTCCATGCAACGCCACAGCAGACATCTGCCTGCCCGACGGCACCATCAGGACTATTGGTTCAGGCAAATACCACTTCTCGTGTGAAATCCCGACTGCATCACCTGCCATTACGAAGGATCAGTTCCTCTATGAGCAAGCTTCCTTCCCCCAGTGTCATGCCGCCACTATCGTAGAGACCAAGAAAGGCGACCTCGTAGCCACCTACTTTGGGGGCAAGCACGAACGCAACCCCGACGTTTGCATCTGGGTGAGCATCAAGAAGAAAGGCACCAACGAGTGGAGCAAACCCATCCTTGCTGCCGACGGTGTTTTCACCTTAGGTACGAAAAATGCCGAAATCGCAGGCATCACCGCTGAGAGCACTCCTGCCTCTGAAGGTCCTGTGCACAAAGGCACCGCCTCTGCCAACCAGAGACGAAAAGCCTGCTGGAATCCCGTTATCACGGAGATGCCCAACGGCGAGCTGTGGCTCTTCTTCAAAGTGGGCCTGAAAGTGTCCGATTGGACAGGATGGCTCTGCAAGTCGAAAGACGGAGGAAAGACTTGGAGCGACAAGGAACCATTGCCCAAAGGATTCCTCGGACCTATCAAGAACAAGCCCGAAATCATTGATGGCCGCCTGCTCTGTCCCTCCAGCACGGAGGACAATGGTTGGAAGTTCCACATGGAGATTTACGACATGGCCAAAAAAGAATGGAAATATGTAGGTCCTGTCAAAGCCGAACTCGCCGTGCGTACGGAAGATATGAAAGCCGCCGTTGCCAAGAGCGACAAGGAGGACATCGAGGCTCCTGATGCCGGAGGCGTAGCCACAAAAGACGGTCGCCACCCCATCGACTGCATCCAGCCTTCCATCCTCAAGCTAAAGGATGGTCGCCTGCAAGTGCTCATGCGCACCCGTAACGGCAAGATAGGCACCTCATTCAGCAGCGACAACGGTGACACGTGGACTAACGTGACACTCCTGGATGTTCCCAACAACCAGTCGGGCACCGATGCCGTAACCCTGCAGGACGGTCGTCATGTGCTCATCTACAACGACTTCGCCTCGCTACCAGGCACCAAGAAGGGGGTCCGCACCCCTCTCTCCATTGCCATCAGCGACGACGGAACCCACTGGCGACACGCACTGACACTTGAGGACTCGCCCATCAGCCAGTACTCCTACCCCAGCATCATTCAGGGCAAGGACGGCAAACTGCATGCCGTTTATACTTGGCGACGATTGCGCGTTGCCTACAAAGAAATCGATACTGCTCAGCTACCATAGCTGAGCAGTTTAGGAACAGGTACCAGTCCCCCTGTTCCGTTGTTTCTTCTTTTCAATCGCCGTCGCCCAGATTGTCGTCGCTATTGCCACCACCGCCGCTGGGGGGCGTGTCGGTGCCAGGGTTATCGCCGGTGCCCGGAGTGTCGGTGCCCGGGGTGTTGGTGCCGCCGGAATTATCACCGGTGCCATTGCTGCCATCCTTGATAATGTACTGGCGTGCATAGAGCTCGATGCCCTTCAGCTGAGTGATGAGGTTTGTCAGCTCAGCACTTGGCATCAGGTCGTTCATAGCCTCAATGGTCTTGTAGAGGTCGGCGATGGCTACGTCCGTTGCGCGGCGTGCTGCTTTCATCTCGCCATTCACGGCCTGACCCATGGTGAATGCGCGTTCACCCAATGCCTGACGTACCTGCTGTGCTGCTGCAACGGCTTTCTGATACCACTGCCATGCGCCAATCTGAGTGAGGTAAGAAACATGGGGCTGGAAGTTCTGCTCCATCTGGATGATCTTGTCAGCCTCGGCACCGTAGGCATCGCGGGTAGAGAACTTATAATCCTTAAAAATCTGCTCGCACGCTACTGCCTCAGCCTTCTGAGATTCATTGTCGGGCAATGAAGCGTAGCCTTGGTTGATGTATCGTGCTGCATTCACATATCCGTCCTGTTCCTTGTCAGCATCTTCAAGGCTTTTCACGGCAGGGTCACGTTGTGCTTTCAGCCACACGTCATCCTCAGTATGGCGACACTGGCCCAAGGTTGCTAACTTTGCCAGGAAGCGGGCATTTTCTGTCTGATAGGCACTGCAGCTGCTGTAAATCTGCTCTGTCGTACCATCGTGTTGTGCGTTAGGCAGTATTGCCAACCACGCACTGTTCATCTGAATGTTTTCTGCCATTTTTGTTTAGATTTTTAAATAGATTAATAATATTATTATTCCGTTGCACCCCCGTAATGGGGTCGCCGGACGGTTTTCTAAGTCATTGCACCCCTGCAATGGGGTCGCCGGATGGTTTTCTAAGTCATTGCACCCCTGCAATGAGGTCGCCGGACGGTTTTCTAAGCCATTGCACCCCTGCAATGAGGTCGCCGGACGGTTTTCTAAGCCATTGCACCCCTGCAATGAGGTCGTCGGACGATTTTCTAAGCCATTGCACCCCTGCAACGGGGTCGCCGGACGATTTTCTAAGTCATTGCACCCCCGTAATGAGGTCGTCGGATGGTTTTCTAAGCCATTGCATCCCTGCAACGGAGGCTTTTTTAGGAAAGGAGGTCGGCTCTGTCCGCGGGTCGTGGCTTTCGGCGCCGCCCTCCTTGGGCTCATTACCTCACAGGGGGTCTGTCCCCCTGTGAGCACGAGCCATGCATGATATCACTTCGCATCGAACGCGAACTCGCCGAGTTCCATAATGGAGTCGCCATGGTTTTCGCTAATTTCCAAGCAGAAGTACTGCCACTGACGACCCGTTACACTGAGGGGATACTCGACAGTGATATGTGAACCGGCAGGCAGTCTGTTGTCGTTCGTCACGGTGGCGATGGTAGTCCACGAGTCGCTCTTCCTGGCCTTGGCATACACTTTCCAACTCTTTGGGTTGCGTTCGGGAGAATGATCTCCGTTAATGAAAGTGGTCATGTAGTATTTAGTCGGCGTAATAGGCTGCTTGCTCTTGAACTCTACGAACCATACACCGTTTTGCTTATCACTTTCTCTGTTATACCAATCACGACTCCTAAAATCTGTGCCGTCAAAGAGAGTTTGTATCCCATAGTAATCAGAATCTCCCGTTCCTGCGAGGGGGATATAGTTGTAACCATCCCAATTTCCGGTCAGGTCATACCTCTCTATGATGTCGCTGATGCGCTTCATCTGATAGTCGTAGAGGTCGGTGTGGCCGCTCATCTTGCTTTGGTAGGGGCGGCTGTGCTTCCTGCTCTTGTTGAACTCGGAGCCGTTGCCGTATTCCTTGATTTCGGGCAAGTAGTTGCGGCTGAGCACGACGGGATAGTCCATGCCCTTCATCTTGACGCGCACGGTCACGTTGACTTCGAGGAAGGGGAGGTATGCTTCATATTTATTCGACCATGATCTTACGTCATCATGGGTCCAATTTGCAAAAGAACCTTTGACCTGTGGCTCGATGGCATATCCGTCTATACCTCTGCCTTGAATATAGTCTTTCCAATAATAATCCTCTTTCACATCAGTAGCAACCCATATATGTTCATTACTATGACGCTCTTCAGAGGTATAGATGGTGTTCAGCGCATTCAGTCCGTACTTGTCGCTGCTGTTATAGCAGAAGTCCCAGAGACAATCGTTTTGGCCGAAATCGCTCAAATATCCAGAAGCGTTGGTGTTCGTACGATATTTTTTCGTTGTTGGTCCTCCAACACCATAGGCCGAACGCAGGGCATTCAATTCGTCGCTGATGGGCTGTTTTTCAGCCCTGGCACCGCAGATGGCATCCACCTCTATCCACTCTATCTGGCTGTCGGGGAATATGTTGGGATTCAGTTCTATCTCTACACTACTGGGGTCGAAGAAATAAGGGCAGAAGTTAAAACTTACCCAGCGTCTTAAAGCACTATCGTCTCTAAGAACCCATTTATACCATGCAATAGGGGTCTCCGTTGCCCAGTACACCACGGGTGCGGTCTTGATGCCCCACACGCCCTGTCCGAGATGCGAGTTGGCGAGGTCGAAGTCCTTCATATAGATGGTCGGCGATGCGATGCCCACGGTGGGGTTTGCACCCTCGATGGTGCCCTGTGTGTTGATGGTGCCCGACAGTCCGAGGTTGATGGTGCCGGTGAGCGTTCCGCTGGCCACCTGCTCGGTGGTGGAGCCCTTCTTCTCCTTGGCGCCGTAGATGTTGTAGAGCGACTTGCCGAAGGTGATGGTGCTCTTGATGGCGTCCAAGTAGTCGCCCTTGACGGCTCCAGTGACAGCCCCGACGCCGTCGTTGCCAATGTCCATGATGGTGCTGATGTTGCTCATGAGTCCCTTCGACGAACTGGCTGTGGTGGTCTTGGTGAGGTCGATCTGGGCCTTCAGCGAGCCGTCGATGTTGGCGGCTACGGTGCTGGCCAGCGTGGTGTGGGTCTTAGTCCACGAGCGCATCTGCAGGCTGATGATGTCGTCGGGGTTGATGCCGTTGTCGGGCAGTTGCGACATGTCCACGTCGAAGGCCCACCAGCCGTGGTTGGGCACCACGAGGCCGTCGGCGCTCATGTTCTTCACCCAGGGCGTGACGTAGTCGGAGTAGCCGTTTCTGTTCTGTCCGATGGCGGCCTTGTTGATGGTGCGGTCGGCGGGCAGGCCGTAGTTCCACACGGCGCCCTTGGCCAGATGGTCGCTCATGGAGATTTCCCACACGTGGTCGTTGCCCGTGCTGTAGCCGTCGGGCAGGAAGTAGAAGAAGCGCAGTATGCCGCTGTACTTGTTATAGACGGCGAAGAAGTTGTTGTTCTTCAGGCTGCCCTGGGTATTGCCGCAGAGGTTGAGCACCAGTTCCCATCCGTTCTCGGGGGTGATGTCGTCGCAGAAGTGGTCGGGCAGGTTGGTATCCTTGGGGCCGTTATACCAGGGCAGTGGCACGAGCGAGAACTTGCTGGTGCGGCCTCCGTGGGTGAGGGCGTATTCGCCCGTGCCGTCGTAGAGGTAGATGCCCTCCTCGTTGCGCCAGTTGGTGCGGGTGAAGTCGGCATCGTTGGGGTTGAAGCCCGTGCCGCCGATGGCTGCTCCGCCGTTGAATTGTTCGTCCCAGTCGCGGATGGTCTCGGCCATCTGGTCACTGGCCTTCTCCAGCGTGAGGGTCAGTTTGCCGTTGGTGGCGCTGACAGTGCCGTCGGCGTAGCTCATCGTCCACTTCTTGAAGTAGTCGGCATACTCATAATAGGCATCCGAGAAGTCCAGGCTGAGCCGCCCGTCGGCAGTGCTGGTGTAGGTGAACGGGCACATGTCCTTGCCGCCGATGATGGCGATGGGGTCGCTGTTGTCGTCGTCGAAGAAGAAGGTGATGCCGTAGCCCGTGCCGTCCTCATTGAAGCAGATGGCCTGCCCCAGGCGGGTGTAGGGATACGAGTCGGTGGCGTCCTTGTGGGTGCCCTCCTGGTCAATGATGTTCCACCACAGTCCGCTCACCTGCTTGGCCAGCGGGTTGGGATCAACGGGGTTGTCGCGCTCAGCGCATGATGCCAGGCCCAGCAGCATCGGCAGGGCGAGCATCAGCAGAAGTCTGATTTGTTTTCTCATTGTTGTTATAATTTAAATGTTAATATTAAAAAGGAATTATCGTGTTCGCTGGATTATTTTCTTCATTGTACGGATATGTAATTAGTATAGTGACAAAAAATAGCAAGGCTTCCCTTGCATTTCTGCAAAGAAAGCCGTATATTGGCGCACGTATGGAAAGAGGTGGACTGGCGGTTAGCGCATATATGAGAGAGAGAGAGAGAGAGAGAGAGAGAGAGAGAGAGTAATCAAATTATTGGTACCACCAAAGGTTAAGGCCACATTTTTCGTGTCCTTAACAAAGTTTGACCTTTGATTGATATGTCCGCCTCGGTGGTGCATACAAAACTCTCGTTTCATTAGGATTTCATTATCTTTATGCTTGCAAAGATACTACTTTTTTGTGAAATCCGACTCGCTACACCTTGTTATTAATATTTATTAGGGAAAAAGATGACAAATAACGATGTCATCAGTCTTTTTTATATAATAAAACTACTTTAAAAATGAAGAAAATTACAGTCATTGCTGTTTTCGCCTTGTTAGCCATTACGGCTATGGCGCAACGAGTTAACATCCAGACAGGAAAGAAAGCATCAGCACGTGAGCAATATGCTGCAGAATACCTGCAGAAGAAATTAACGGAGATGGGTTATACCATCAGTCCCAAGAAAGCAGACTGCAAGATTACGCTTTCGAACGCAAACAGCGGAACAACAGAAGGATACACAATAGCCAAAGACAAAAAAGGCATCACGGTGACGGGAAATGATGCTACGGGTGTCATTTACGGTTGTGTGGAACTGGCAGACCGCATCCGTCAAGCCGGCGGACTTGACAAGTTTGTTGCGATGCCATCGCAACAAACCATACAGGAAGCACCCCAAATGGTAATGCGAGGCACATGTATCGGATTACAGAAGACAGTCTATCTGCCTGGCCATGGTGTCTATGAATACCCTTACACCCCCGAGAACTTCCCTTGGTTCTACGACAAGGCAGAATGGGTGAAATACCTCGACATGATGGTGGAGAACAAGATGAACTCGCTATACCTGTGGAACGGTCATCCCTTTGCCTCGCTGGTGAAACTGAAGGACTATCCCTTTGCCCTGGAAGTAGATGAGGAGACATTTAAGAAGAACGAAGAAATCTTCTCATTCCTCACCCATGAAGCCGACAAGCGTGGCATCTGGGTGATTCAGATGTTCTATAATATCATTCTGAGCAAACCTTTTGCCGACCATTATGGACTGAAAACACAGGATCGCCACCGTCCCATCACACCGCTGATTTCCGATTATACACGCAAGTCCATCGCCGCCTTCATCGAAAACTATCCCAATGTGGGATTGTTGGTTTGCCTGGGCGAGGCGATGGCAACTATCGACGATGATGTCATCTGGATGAAGGAAACCATCATCCCTGGTATCAAGGATGGTCTAAAGGCCAGTGGTAGAACGGATATTCCCCCTGTGGTGCTGCGCTCACACGATACCGACGGTCCATTGGTATTGAAGGAATCGCTACCTCTCTACCCTAACATCTACACGATGTCGAAATATACCGGTGAGTCGCTGACCACCTACACACCTGGAGGACCTTGGGGCGAGACCCATCGCCAGTTGGCTGCCGCTGCTCCCGTGCATATTGACAATGTACATATCTTGGCAAATCTGGAACCTTGGCGTTGGTCATCGCCCGCCTTCATCCAGAAGACCGTTCAGGCCATGCACCGCGTCCACCACTCTAAGGGACTGCACCTCTATCCGCAAGCCTCTTACTGGGACTGGCCCTATACCGCCGATAAGTTACCCAATGGCGAACGAGAGAAGCAGTTGGATCGCGACTGGATGTGGTACCAAGCTTGGGGACGCTATAGTTGGAACGACCAGCGAGGTCTGGATAAGACCTACTGGAAGAAGGAGCTGGCCGAATATTATGGCATTGACACCATTGCTGCAGGTCATCTGCTGAACGCCTACGATGAGACCGGCGAAATCGCTCCCAAGCTCCTGCGCCGTTTCGGCATTACGGAGGGAAACCGTCAGACGTTACTCTTGGGAATGACGATGGGACAGTTGGTGAACCCATATAAGTACACCATCTACCCGGGCTTCTACGAGAGTTGCGGTCCCGAAGGCGAGAAACTCATCGAGTATATTGAGAAGGAATATAAAGGACTTTCCCATAAGGGTGAACTGCCTTTCGACATTGTGGACCAGTGCGTCAATCATGGAGACCGTGCCCTCGTCGAGATGGCGGCGATTACCGTCAAGCCCACCCGGCATGCTGACGAATACCAGCGCGTGTGGAACGACTTCCTTTGCTATGCCACCTTTGCCAAAGCCTTCCAGATGAAGGTACGTGCCGCTGCCGAGGTGCTTCGTTACAAGTGGACCCAGGATATCACCTATTTGGAATCGGCTGTTAAATGGTTAGAGCAGAGCAACAACACTTGGTCCGATTTGTGCAAGATGACGGACAAGACATACCTCTATGCTAACTCTATGCAGACGGCCCAACGCCGTGTACCTGTGGGTGGCGATGGCGGCAAGATGAAGACATGGAGTGAGTTGGCTGTTGTCTATCAGGCAGAGTTGGATGCGTTTAAGGAGAACATCGAGAAACTGAAGCATCCAGTGGCACAAACGGACGTCCAGATACAGTCTGCCCAGCCCGCCAAGGTCACCATTCTCTCACCTCTCACCTCTCACCTCACACCTCTCGAAAAAGGTACTGTGCTTTTCGAGAAGCGCCCCGACACGCCCGTTGACTCTCTTGCTCCTGAGCTTGTAGGTCTGCAAGCCCTTGTGCTGAACCGTGACACCACACGTATCGTCGGAACCAGCATCGAATATGAGAGCGACAAACCCGTCAAGCTGCTCGTAGGTCTCTTCAAGGACGACGACCGCAAGTTTGCCAAAGCTCCGAAGTTGGAGATTGACGCTACGGGCAACGAGTACGGTCAGGCTGAGCCCATCTTGACCAATGCCATCAGCATCGTACAGATGCCTAAGGTCAACATCCACCAGTATTCTCTGCCAGCAGGTCACAACACCATCCGCCTGCCTAAGGGAATCCTCATGGTGGCAGGCTTCACCCAGAGTGACATCAAGCCCCGCGACTGTGGATTAAATGGTCCGTCAGGCGAGGTTGACTGGCTCTTTCAGAAATAATTCATAATTCAGACTCGACCAAGGTCGCTTCGTACCTTTAGGTCGAAGAATGCATAATTCATAATTACGATGATGAAAAGATTCATGTTGGCAACCCTCTCTTTATGCATTGCGCATTATGCATTATGCATTGAAAAGGAGGTGATGCAGCGCATCTATAACGAGGTACGCACGCCCTATAAATATGGTATGGTGGTAGCCCCCACCGACAACTACCATAAGATAGACTGCCCGACGGTGTTCCGTGAGGGCGACAAGTGGCTGATGACCTATGTGGTCTATAACGGCAAAGATGGTCTGGACGGACGAGGTTATGAGACATGGCTTTCCGAAAGTGACGACCTGCTGCACTGGAACACCTTGGGGTGCATCCTCTCCTATAAGGACGACGGCTGGGACATGAACCAGCGGGGCGGTTTCCCTGCTCTCATCGACTGGACATGGGGCGGCAGTTATGGTATTTCCAAATATAAGAAAAACTACTGGATGACCTATATTGGTGGTCACGGCACGGGCTATGAGGCTGTACGTGAACCACTAAACATCGGTATGGCATGGACTGCCGCCGACATCACAACAGCACACGAGTGGCAAAGTGGCGACAAGCCCCTGCTCAGCATCAACGACAGAGACGTGCAATGGTGGGAGAAACTGGTGCAATACAAAAGCACCATCTATGAAGTGAAAAATGAAAAGGGAAAAGGGAACAATATGCTGCCGCCCGAGATTCGCAAGTACCACTTCATCATGTTCTATAATGCTGGAGGCATCAACCCTACCAACAACCTCAAGGCCGAACGCATAGGCATTGCCCTCTCTAATGACCTGAAGAAATGGAAGCGTTACGACGGTAACCCCATCTTCGCCAACGAGGTAGGCGGAATCATTACCGGCGACGCACAGATTGCCAAGATGGGCGACCTCTACGTGATGTTCTATTTCAAAGCCTATGACCCGTCACGCAAGTACAATGCCTTCAACACCTTTGCTGTCAGTCGCGACCTCATTCACTGGCAGCGTTGGGAGGGCGACGACCTTATCATTCCCTCAAAGCCCTACGACGAGATGTTTGCCCATAAGAGCTATGTGGTGAAACACGATGGCATCGTCTATCATTTCTACTGTGCTGTCAATAACGACCAGCAGCGGGGCATTGCCGTCGCCACGAGTGTTCCGATGGGACGTAGCGAAGTGCGTTTTCCTGAACCGGAGCACAAAGGACGTCGTACCGTCACAAGTCTTAACAATGACTGGCAGGCACTTGTAGTAGGGCGCGATACCATTGCGGCAAGTGTGAACCTTCCCCACAACTTTGACGACTACTATGGCTACCGTCAACTGCGTCACGGAAACCTGCACGGCTCTGCTTTATATAATAAGGTGTTTACAACCTCCAAGACAGAAGGCAAGCGCTACTTCCTCCAGTTCGAGGGTGTCGGCACTTATGCCACCGTTACCCTGAACGGGCATCAGTATCCCAAGGAACTGGTGGGTCGTACCGTCTGGACACTTGACATCACCGAAGCTTTGCGTAATGGACAGAACGAGCTGAAGGTGCTCGTTGACCATCCTGCCATGCAGACAGAATCCCCTTGGGTGTGTGGCGGATGCTCCTCCGAATGGGGTTTCAGCGAGGGAAGTCAGCCCCTCGGCATCTTCCGTCCCGTCAGTCTTATTGAGACAGATGCTGTACGCATCGAGCCCTTTGGCGTACACATCTGGAACAACGCAGCCTGCGACTCTGTCTTCATCGATACCGAGGTCAGAAACTACACTCGACAGGCGCAGCAAATCGAGTTGGTGAATAAGTTCACCCTCGCCTCAGGCAAACAGGTATTCCGCCATGCTGAGACAATTACGCTGCAAGCTGGCGAGAGCCGCGTATTCCACTATGCAGAGTCCATTACGAACGTACACCGATGGAGTCTTGAGGACCCCTATCTATATGGACTCAGCACCATGATTAAGCGCAACGGCAAGACTACCGACGAGGTACGCACACCGTTTGGCATCCGTAACATTCAGTGGCCTGTATCCAGTCATACGGGTGACCATCGCTTCTTCCTCAATGGACAGCCCGTCTTTATCAACGGCACGTGTGAATATGAGCATATCCTAGGCAACAGCCACGCCTTTACCCCAGAGCAAATCCGCTCTCGTGTCAAGCAGATTACCAATGCCGGCTTCAATGCCTTCCGCGAAGGGCACCAGCCCCATAATCTGCTCTATCAGCAACTCTTCGACGAGCAGGGCATCCTCTTCTGGAGTCAGTTCTCTGCGCACATCTGGTACGACACCCCTCAGTTCCGCAATAATTTCAAGCGCCTGCTGGTCCGTTGGATCAAGGAGCGCCGCAACTGTCCCTCTATCATCCTTTGGGGCTTGCAGAACGAGAGTGTGTTGCCCAAGGACTTTGCCGAAGAGTGTTCCGACATAATCCGTTCGCTCGACCCAACCTGTCGTGACCAACGTCTTATCACCACCTGTAACGGTGGCGAGGGTACCGACTGGAATGTCATTCAGAACTGGAGTGGAACCTATGGTGGTAGCGCCGAGAACTACGACAACGAATTGAAGCGCCCCGAGCAACTATTAAACGGCGAATACGGTGCCTGGCGCACTATCGACCTGCATGGTGATGCCAAATACAGCGAAGAGTCGTTTACCAAGTTACTGGAGACCAAGGCCCGCTTGGCAGAAAGTGCCAAGGACAGCGTCTGCGGACATTTCCAATGGCTCTTCACCTCCCACGACAACCCAGGTCGTACGCAGCCCGACGGTGCCCTTCGCCGCATAGACAAGATCGGTCCCATCAACTATAAAGGCCTTACCACCATTTGGGAAGAACCTACTCCAGCCTACTACATGTACCGTAGCCGTTATGCAAGTCGCTGTGGCACAGCGACAGGCATCACCGCTGCTGATAGAAACCGCGACCTCGTGAAAGCTGTCGAGGGTTATCACTACCTCTATCGCATCAACTGTGGTGGCGATGCTTTCAACGACGAGTTCGGACAACTGTGGCAGGCTGACGATACCCTTTACAGCCACTCCTGGGGTCAGGACTTTGGCATGCATCCTTATCAGGCCAGCCAACGTCATATCGCAGAGAAAATTCATGGCACCAAGAGCTACGAACTGTTCCAATACTTCCGTTTTGGACGCCACCGCCTATGGTATGACCTGCCCGTTCCCGACGGCAACTACCGTGTCGAGCTCTACTTTACAGAACCCTGGCACGGCAAGGATGGTAGCGAGCAGGGTGACTACGAAGGCATGCGCATTTTCGATGTGGCCATCAATGGCGAGACACTTATTGACGACCTTGACCCTTGGGCCGAGGCAGGCTATTGCGGTGCCTTGAAACGAGTGGTTACCGCAAAGGCCCAGCAGGGCAAGCTCCGCATCTCCTTCCCCGAGGTGAAGGCTGGTCAGGCCGTTATCTGCGGTATTGCCGTTGCTGCTGTTCAGCCTGTTGTTGTGGCACAGCAACAGGGCAAAACCACCTGGCGCACCTTCGACACCGACACCATTGCCAAGTTGCCGAAGTATGAACTGCCACAAGATGCTGAGGCTCATCCCGCTACGGTTTATCAGCCTCATGCCAAGCAGAACAACACCTTCGTCATCAAGCCAGGCTTAGGACAGGAATATGCACTCCGCTTCCGTTATAAGAACACCAGCGGAGCCCCTATTAAGACGCGTCTGACCATTACCGACTCGAAGCGCACCATACTGGTTGACCGTGAGATATCGTTCCCCACGACACCCAATAAGTTTAAGATGCTCAGTACCACGACGGGCACCCAGATTAACGCTGGCACTTATACGGTACGCATCGACTCCAAAGATGTTGAATTTAAGGAACTGGAAATACAATAATAATTCATAATGCATAGTTCATAATTCATAATGATATAATGATATGACAATAAAACGAGCATCACTTATCTTCCTTATATTATGCATGATGCAAGGTGCATTATGCATGGAGCATCACGACTGGGAGGACAACCACGTGCTGCAAATCAATCGTGAGCCGGCACGCGCCTACTTCATCCCCTTTGGCAAAGTTCCTGGCGACAGGATGTTGTCGCTCAACGGAGCATGGCAGTTCCGTTGGACCAAGACCCCCAATGAGCGCGTCAAGGACTTCTATCGTACTGACTACGATGCCTCGTCGTGGGATACGCTGGCTGTTCCTGCCAACTGGGAGGTGAACGGTTACGGCACACCGATTTACATATCGGCAGGTTATCCTTTTAAGATTGATCCGCCCTATGTGATGCGAGAGCCCAAGAAGGAGTGGACCACCTATGTGGAGCGCAACCCCACCGGACAGTATCGTCGTTCTTTCATCCTGCCCGCTGGTTGGCAAGGGGGGCAGACCTTCCTGCGTTTCGAGGGCGTCATGTCTGCCTTCTACGTCTGGATTAACGGTCGGCGCGTGGGTTATAGCCAGGGCTCTATGGAACCCTCCGAGTTCAACATTACCCCCTATATCAAGAAAGGTGAGAACCAGATAGCCATAGAGGTATATAAATACAGCGACGGCTCTTACTTAGAAGACCAGGACTTCTGGCGCTTTGGTGGTATTCATCGTGACGTATTGATTTACCACACCCCCGATGTGCGTCTTCGTGACGTTGCGGTGCGTGCCTCGATGGACGGTGTGTTACAGGTGAATCCTCAATTCTCTGTCTATCATGGAGAGACAGGCGATGGCTATCGCTTCGTAGCGACGCTGATAGATGGTACCTCTATCGTTTGTTGCGATACAGTCCCAACAGACGAAGTATTAGACCTCCAACACAAGGCAGCCCGCATGAACGAGTGGTTTCCTCAGCGAGGACATCGCAAGTTCAACCGCATGGAGATGAAGGTTGCCAGTCCTAAGCTGTGGAGTGTGGAGCACCCTTACCTCTACACCCTCTGCCTGCAACTGCAGAACGCCGATGGTGCTGTCATTGAGCAAGTGACGCAAAAGGTAGGTTTTCGCTCCATCCATATCAAGAACGGCCAACTGCTCATCAACGGCAAGCCTATCAAGATTCGGGGTGTCAATCGCCACGAGCACGACCCTTATACCGCCCGTGTTATGACGGAGCAACGGATGCTTCAAGACCTGCGACTGATGAAGCAGGCCAACATCAACGCCGTACGACTGGCGCACTATCCGAACTGTCCCCGTTGGTATGAGCTTTGCGACTCGATGGGCATGTATGTGATGGACGAGGCCGATTGCGAGACGCACGGGCTTCGTGGCACACTGGCCTCTACGTCCGACTGGGGCGATGCCTTCTTGGATAGAGCCATCCGCATGGCAGAGCGCGACAAGAACCACCCCAGCATCATCTTTTGGAGTCTGGGCAACGAGAGTGGCTATGGTCCTAACCAGGCTGCTATGTCCGCCTGGCTCCATGAGTTCGACCCCACACGTCCCGTTCACTATGAAGGTGCACAGGGTAACTATACGGGTAAGGGAGAGGAAATTCCCGACCCTTCTACCGTCGATGTCATCTCGCGTTTCTATCCGCGGGTCAAGCAGGAATACCTTAACCCAGGCATCCCAGAAGGCAGCGATGCCGAGCGCGCCGAGAATGCCCGATGGGAGCGACTGCTCGAAATAGCTGAGCGTCCTGGCGACCGCTGTACGTGGGTCGGCTCTGACGGAGGTCCGCGCCCCGTGCTCACCAGCGAATATGCTCATTGTATGGGTAACGCCCTGGGCAACTTCAAGGAGTACTGGGACGAGATTAACTCCAACCCTCGCATGCTCGGTGGTTTCATTTGGGACTGGGTGGATCAGGGCATAGCATTAAGTGAAAAGATAAAAGGGAAAAGTGAAAAATTTGCTACCGCACCAGATCATGCCATACTCTATGGTGGTGACTTTGGCGACAAGCCCAACCTGCACGCCTTCTGCATGAACGGCGTCGTACTGAGCGACCGCACGCTGACACCCAAATACTACGAGGTACAAGCCATCTATGGCGGCATGAGCGAACAGGAGATTGCCGACCAACATCCCGAGACCAAGGCTGCCAAGCCCAAGGTGTCGAAATCAAAGGCTCTTACCTCTTACATCATCCATCTTACATCTAACATCAAACCGCAGGTTTTCCGCGCTCCTACCGACAACGATAAAAGCTTTGGCAACTGGCTGGCAAAAGACTGGAAACGCTGTGGGCTCGACACGTTGACTATCCCCATGACGACAGAGCAGCAAGGCAACGAGTTCACCTTCACATTCACCATTCCCGAGGGCCTGCCCGAAATTCCCCGTTTGGGCATCCTGATTGAGTTGCCTCGCGACTACGAACAGCTGACGTGGTATGGTCGCGGACCTTGGGACAACTATCCCGACCGCAAGGAGTCTTGTCCCGTAGGTTTGTGGAAGTCAACCGTTTCACAGCAGTACGTCCACTATCCCCGTCCGCAGGATTCCGGCAACCACGAGGACTGCACCTTCGTGGAGCTGAAGACCAAGCGAGGCAAGACACTCCGCATCGAGGCAGTTGACAAAGCCTTCTCGTTCTCTGCCCTGCCCTACTCCGCCCAATACCTGGCCTCCAAGACCCATGACTACGAGTTGCAGGACCAGGGCAAAACCTATCTCAGCATCGACTGTGCCGTGCTGGGTCTGGGCAACAGCAGTTGCGGACCTGGCGTGCTGAAAAAGTACAGCATTGACAAGCACCAGTCACACCAGTTGAAGATAAGAATCATAGAGAAATAAACAACAATTTTCTAACCTATTTATATTGTACAACTATGAATAAAAACGATCAATTTGTCATTACCATCAATCGTGAGATGGGCAGCGGCGGTCGTACCATTGGCCGTAAGTTAGCAGATAAGCTGGGTGTCGAGTTCTACTACAAGACCGTCATCAAGGGCTTGGAGAAAGAGTTCAACCTCACCGCAGAAGAAATCGAGAAACAGAAAGGTCGCGAGCAAGGCTGGTGGGCCAACATCAAGCAGCAGCTGACCAACTCCATCATGTCGTCCAACCCATATCTTCCACAGGTAGCCGATACTGCCAGTCTAATTGACACCGACGACATTTTCAAGGCAGAGACGGAGATTCTCAGAGGCATTGCCGACGAAGAGTCGTGCGTAGTAGCCGGACGTTGCGGTTTCTACATCTTCCGTAACCATCCTAACCACTTTAACATCCTCATTCAGGCCTCTATGCCCCACCGCATCAAGCGCGTTGCCAACAAGCAGGGCATCAGTGAGGAAGAAGCCCGCAAGGCCATTGATATGGTTGACCAGATGCGCGAGAACTACGTGAACAAGTACACCAACACCTCACGCTATGACACCCGCAACTACGACCTCGTCATCACGATGGACGAGCTGACCGAGGACGACGCCGTTGCGATTATCCTGGAGACCATCAACCGCCAAGCATAGGCTGATTTAAATACTCCAAGACTAATTTGAAATACTCCAAGAGTATTGTGAAATACTCCGAGACTATTGTAAAATACTCCAAGATTATCTGTCAATAATCCTGGAGTTAAAGTGGTGTTCTCCTTGTTCCCTTTATCCTCCCTTACTGATTCCTCCTACTACATCGTCATTGTCAATGGAGTGTTCCGCCTTCTTCACGCTGGCTTTCAGAGAACCAAAGCGCCAGGTAACGGAGAGGGTGAACGAGCGGGCATTGTTCCAGGACTGCTGGAAATCACGATAGTCGCCATTCACGGTTTCGGCCTCTGTCGTCCAGTATTTGTTGAAAGGTGCATTGGCTCCGATGCGTACGGTCAGCCGGTTGTCCTTGAGAAATGAGCGTTGCAGCGAGAAGTAATAGCCGTGATAAGAGTGCTGCATATAATAGATTCCATTGGGGCTATGACCAATTTTGCCGTATGCCGCCATATAAAGCAACAGATTCCAAGGTAGCTTTTGGGAGAGATTAGCAAAGAAATAGTCGGACCATCCAAAGGTGCGATAGCCCAGGTTCGGATTCTCGTAGTGTACGTATCTCAGGTTGTTGTTGATGACAAAGGTTGTGCCGTCGAAAGGCTTCCACTGCACATACTGCTCCACTGAGAAACGACGGTAGCGCAGAATGTTGTCGTAGGTGGTATAGCGGATGTCGTTCTTGGCTGTCTCTATGGTGCTGATACCTTTTGAGCTGTAGTTGTAGGCTGGTGCTATCTGGAGCGTCAACCGAGGCAGGATATAGGAATAAATCAGACTAATGCGCTGTGTATGAGAACTGACCAAGTTGGCATTGCCATAATGGACAGAAGTAGGTGAAGTGACGATAGCAGGGTTCAGGTAGGAGATGCCAGGACGGTTGATGCTGGTGGTCAACGAGAGTTTCAACGACTGAGCATCCGTCAACTGATATTTCAGCGAAGCCTGTGGCACCCAGTCGCTCAGGTGTTTGTCGAAGGCGTTGCCCTTTCCGTCAGGATATTGCCCTTTCATATAGCTGTATTCATAACGCAGACCTGCCCGAGCCGACCATTTCTTGTGATTGTAGATATAGTCTGCATAACCTGCCAGCACACGGGTGGTATGTTCGAAGTCGTTATTAGTCAGCATGTCAACACCGGCATAATCGACGTAGTCGCTTTGCACCTTTAGGTCAAAGAATTTCTGCGTGTTATGGCTGTTGTTATTGCGATAAATATACTTGGCACCCACCTCCAACTGATGTCCTTTGCCTAACGGACGCAGCCAGTCTGCCTGAAAGGTATGTTCCGTGAAGCGTTCGCGTTCGGTTTGCAGACTGCCAGTGTAGCGGAATGGTGCATTCACCATGTCTGTATAGGTATTCTCCTGATCCGTGTGTTGGCGTGTCAGGGCGAGCATGTAAGAGAGTGTGAGTCGCTCGCCCTTCCGACGCGTCTTGTGCTCGTAGTCCATCCGTCCGCTCCACGAGGAATGACTGTAGCCAGGCATCCAGTAGTGATTGCTATAACTATAGACTGGCTGTCCTGCCGGACTGGTCAGTGCTGTTGAACCGTCACCTTGCACATTCAGCTTGTAGAAATAACCACCAAACGAAGCCGACAATAGGTTCAGCGAGTCAATGTCGTAACTAGCATTCAGATTGCTATAGTGGATAGCACCGGGATTGGTACCGTCTGAATGGGACTGCATGCGGTTGCCTGTCTCGAGATACCTGCGTTCTGTGTCTGTGATGCTTACCGTTGAACGGCTGGACATGCCTCCATAGCCGTAATCAATGGATGCCAGCAGTTTTCCCATCTGTCCTGTCAGCGAGGTGTAGAGATTACGTTGATTCTTTGTATTATAGCTCGCCGACACCACACCCGTCATGCCTTGCATCTTCGAGCCGTCAACCATCACGATGTTCAGGATGGCATCCACGCCCTCGGCATCCTCACGCGCTCCAGGGTCGGTTATCACTTCGATGCGCTTCACCATCGAGGCTGGCATCGACTTGAACGTCTCTTTGGCGTTCTTCGACAGGCTGGGGTCGTAGTGTCCGTTCTTGTATATCTTGTAACTACTGTTTCCCTTCACCAAGATGTTGTCCTGTCCGTCCACCGTCACCATCGGCACCTTGCGCAACATGTCCATGACGGTCTGCGTCTTCGACTCCTCATCAGCCTGCACGTCATAGCCAATGCGGTCAATCTCCTGCTTGATAAGTTGCTTCTGCGCCTTTACCACTACGCCCTCCAGTTCCTTGCTCCATGTGATGGAATCGCTGCTTACGCTAGCCGAATCTGCTTTCGTTTGGGCTGTAGCTATCCCTGCTTTCGCTACCAACAGCAGCGAAAGGCATACTAATCTTATATGTTTCATAGCTTTATTTGTTCAGTCGTTCGATACTCATTTCGAACACCTGTTTTAGAAAATCATCTTTGGCTTCCTTCTTCAACTTCTCCAGTTCCTTGATGACCATCACCTTCTCGGCTTCATCCAGACTACCTGCATTCTTACATAACTTGTAGATATGGCTTACGTTATAATTAGCAGCGGTGCCTGTAGGATTCTTCAGAAACAGGTTCTTGAAGGTGTTGAATTCGCTAAGCCACGATTCCGAACTCGAGAACCTATGATCAATATTGAATGTGTTACCATTGATGCTGATGGTACTTGATTGCCTGTTGCTTTTTCGATACTCCTGCGTGGTGGCATAAGTCTTAGCGATACGTCCCCTTATCTTATCACCATCGTCCACCCATTCCAACGCATAGGCATAGCGATGCTGACGAGCAGGGTCCTCTGGGTCAAGGAATAAGGCATAGATATACTTTGAGCCTTTCATCAGTCCGATAGCGACCCCTCCTCTGTTGCCGTTGCCTACTGCTAAAGCGGTGTAGTGTTCCTCCCCTCCGCGATTGGCAGTCCTCACACTGTAAGCCTTGCCTTCATCCTGTCGGAAAGCCTGTTCAATAGCGATTACGAGTTCCTTTTTCTGAGTATTCGTTATTTGGAAGTCGTAGATGTCGCTCAACCCTTCCAACTTTCCTGTTTCTGGGTCTTTCTCAATAGTATGCTCTGACCATACTTCCTTTTGCGCTTTGCTTTGACGCAAGGCCTCGAAAGCTTTCTCAATTTGTTGCTGTGCTGTAGCGGTGAAAGGCAGTAATAGAAACAGCCCCACCATGATGATGTTTTTACTCTTCATATGACAATAATTCTGTTTGTTCGTGAATATATACTATGGTACCATCTTCTTGCATAACGGGTATGTAGCCGTGGGCAGCCAGTTGTGCCTCAATGACTTTTTGCTCAGCCTCTGCCATCAGCGCATACGTCTTGTCGATATCCGTCATCGTTGGCTTCGGCTTGCGTAGCCTGCGCTTCTTGGTTTGGACGGGCTGAGGCTGCACTTCCTGGAAAGTCGCTGAGTCTGTTTTTTGCTCTACTTGTGAACAGCTTACAGTATCAGCCTTTGCAGTAAGTATTGCTGATGTTTGTTCCGTATGAGGCTGTTCCGTCTGCTGCCACATCATGGTAATAAACAGAACTGCCACTGATGCTGCCACGCTCCAGCCTATCCATCGCTTCCTGACTTTAGGCTGAGGTTTCATCGCTTCTATCTCCTGGAAAAGTTGCTGATAGTCTGCCCACTCCTGAGGAATGTCCTGCCCTTGGAAGTATTCAGCCAGAATGTCTTCTTCCTCGAGCGTCGATGTGCCGTCCATATATTTGTCCAGCAACTTTGCGATATATTCCTTTGTGTACTTTATCATCGTTTATTTCTCCGTTTGATTTCTTCTAACAGTGTTCGTCGTGCCCTTGCCAGGAGCGTGCTTACTGAGGTCGTTTCGATACCCAAAAGCTGGGCTATCTCTTCGTGACTGCGCCGTTCCACTTGTCGCATATATAATAAGGTGCGTAGGGTGGTGGGCATCTGTTGCAACTTTCTTTCCAGCCATGCCTCGTTTTCCTTTGTCTCCAGTTCTTCTTGCGGACTGCTGGTTAGACTGATGATAGCGGCCTCCTCAAGCGTTTCGACTGTTCGTCGTCTCTGGTGGTTCCTCAGCGTGTGTCTCGCCATAATGGTAACAATGGCTTCAACTGACTGATAGCGCTCCAGTTCGTCGTGCATCTGCCACAGCCGAAGCATCACATCCTGTGCGATGTCCTCTGCCTCTTCCCTGCCCGCTCCGTAGTGGAGGCTCGCGCTGACCGCTTTTTCTCGCCACGTGCGGGCTTTCTGTTCAAATGCACTTTTGTCCATCTTTTCTTGTTCTACACTTATTAGACACACAACCTTCCAATCATCCACTTGCTGAATCAGTCGTCTTACTGCTCTCTCGCAATTGATTGGATATACGAGCATTTGAACGAACCAGAAACGACGGTGGCGTACGAATTTTGAATGGTAACGATAGTTGAGGATTTCGCTTCCGTTAATATATAAAGGTCCTGAAAGCATGAAGGAATCATCCTGCATTACTTGTTCTTTGGCGTGATGCAGCTGGGCAAATCGTTTCATCCCTTCCTGCGTTGAAAGACTGTCTTTATTTGGAATAACGCGCGTAGTCAGTTCTATCTGTACCCAGTTGTCCCAATAGCGAAACTGACTGAATCCTGGCTCGTCAATCAATGAGTCGGGCAGTTGCTCAAAGAACGAAGGGTATCGTACTTCGTAGTCGTAGTTGGGGTCGTGATAGGTGCGCATGCGACACAAACGGATGGCTTCCTCTAGTTTCTCTGGAAACTCCCGAAGGTCTTCGTTGCCACGCCACACCATATAGGATGTCACGCAAACGGCAAGCAAAATAGCTAATACTGTAAATCGGCGTATCGTCATATCGTTCCTTTTTTGTGCAAAGGTAAGTTGTTTGTCTGACATTTGTGTCAGAGTTTGGCACGCGATGTCTGACATTTGTCTGACAAACGGCTATCTACCTGATAGTCAAGCCGTAGGATTTTCCTCTGTCAACTTCTATTTTGAGGTCGGAATGCTGTTCGATGATGGGTTTCAGTCTGCGGATAAGGGTATAGAGCGTCTCGCTGGCATCCTCTTTCTTAGGCCATAGGGCATCGCAAATCTCCGTTTTCGAGAGATGACGGGTAGGTGACTGCCACAGCATTTCCATCAGTTGCTGCTGCATCGGAGTTAGTTTCACCACACAGCCTTTTGCGTCAATGAAACGTCCCTGCTGCAAAGCCAAACCGCCATACAGTCCTAATGCCACAGAACGCCTGTGCTGATACAGGCAGAACAATCCCCAGAGCAGAGCAATGGTCCAAAGCATCATGGCTGGGCGCTGGTCAGACAATGACAAGATGATGGCTGTCGATACCTGTGGACGTGGTCGGAAACCCTTCTTGGTGTCTATTGCCAGATATGCCTTTCCCTTCAGCGCCTCAAACTTCAGATAACTGTTAAACACTTGAATGGTGTCGGCACTGATCATGTCCGACTGCTGTTCGTCCAACGCTTTCGACAGTGCCTGATTCATATCCTCAGCCACCAACTGTTCCGTAGCCCTATAACTAGTCAGGCTCACCAGGCTCGAAGCCATTATCAGTGCAAACAGCACTACTACTGCATATCTTTGTTTCATTGTATTTGTTTTTGATTCTCGATTATACAAACCCGCCTCCAACATAGCAGAAATTCGGGGTGTCCACCAACGAAAGTTTCTTAGCCAATCACTTCAAGAAACGAAGGAAGGCGGAGCGGACAACGAACCATCCATGAAGGAGTACGGTTTGGACGTAGCCATAGTGGTCGGCCATCACGTGGAAACGTTCCAAGAGCGAGGCACGGTGGTGCAAGGTGGTGTCGCCCCCTTCCTCGAAGTTAGCCACAAGCGTGTTGACATTCACTAGAGGCAGACGTAGGCGTTCTGCCTCTTTCATGATGCGAATGCACCAATCGACATCCGCCGAATGGCGAAACTTCAGGTTGTAAGGGAACCTACGGGCTATGTCCAGACGGGCATAGAAGGCCTGATGACAGACGAGCATGCCTTTCTTGAAAGAGCGCCACGTAAGGGTCTTAGGAGGACGATGGCGACGCAGGTGCAGGAAACGGCCCTCGCTGTCGGTAGTAGCCGTATCGCCATAGACGACAGCAGGAAGCTTTGAGATGTCTGAAGGCTGAGGGCTGAAGGCTGAAGACTGAAGGCTGGCGGCACTGACCACCTTTTCTATAGTATCCTCGGCATAGAGCGAGTCGCCTGCATTGAGAAACACGATGTAATCGCCGGACGCTTTCTGCAATCCTTTGTTCATGGCATCATAGAGACCCTTGTCGGGTTCAGACTGAATGATGACCTGATGAGGACTTGTTGCCTTGTACTGTTCTGCGATACGGACAGTGTCGTCCTTGGAGGCGCCGTCGATAATCAAGTGTTCGATGTGCGGATAGGTCTGACTGCGCACGCTGTCGAGCGTACGTTGCAGACTGCGCGCAGCATTATAGGTAATGGTAACTATCGATATGCGTATCATCTGTTCAACTCCTTTGGTTGCAGGGCAGCCTCATAAACCTCGATATAGCGATTGGCTACGCTCTGCTGTGAATAGCTGTGTGCCACCTTCTGCACACATTGTTTGCTGAATTGTGCATAGTCTGCTTCGTCCAGGACATAACGGATGCCTGCAGCCAAATCGTCCACATCACGGAAACGGGCTACATAGCCGTTTTGCTGGTGGTCTATCATCTCTGGGATGCCTCCGACTTGGAAGCCGACGCAAGGCACTCCACAGGCCATCGACTCCATGAGCGTGTTAGGCAGGTTGTCTTCCAAAGAAGGCAGCACAAACACATCGGCACTGTTATAGACCTGCACGATGCGCTGAGGCGTGCTGACATATCCCAAGGGATGAACAGGCAGAGCGAGCTGGGAGGCCACATCATCCGCATGTCCGCCAAGAATAGCGACAACGGTGTTCTGCCTCATCTCGGGATGTTGCGCTACCAGCTGTTGAACGGCATCAACAAAGTAGTTCATACCCTTGCGAGGATCGGTGACACGCTGGGAAACAAAGAGAATAATGCGCTTGTCGCTAGGAAGGCCTAAGGACTGCCGAGCCTGCTGCTTGTCGTGAGGACGGAACAGCCGCGTATCGATAGGATTGGGGATATTGGTCACCACCTGACCTTTCAGCAAGGCACTCTTGCGAGCCTCGTCCGACAACCATTTGCTACAGGCGACATAGGTGATGCGCTGTCCTGCAAACACGCGCTGCTTGCGCTTCCATACCCGGGAAGCCAAATCGAAAGGACCGGACAGGAACGGACAGCGACGACACTCCGTATGGAAAGCCTCACAACCACGGGCATAGTGGCAGATAGCTGTAGCGGGCCAGATGTCATGCATAGTCCACACCACAGGCTTGCCGGTTGCCAGAATCTGACGGATGTTCTTCAACGACAGCATGCCTTGGTTCACCCAATGAAGGTGAATCACATCAGCCTCTTGAAACTCGGGCAGTTTGGTAATATCCACTCCACAGTTGGCAATATCCATCTCGAACAAGTGCTCACGCTGGAAATGAAGGTGCAGCCAGATGACGAAACGCTCCCAGAGGAAATTCCATTGCGTGCGCCACTTGCCAGCCAAGTCGCAGACCGTCAGCGAGTCGGTCTCTTTGTCGCGAACCAGCATCTTGGCCTTCACACCATTGTTTTTCAGTGCCTCCATCAGTCGGTTGGCAGCAACGGCAGCACCACCAGTGCGCTCACTTGTATTGACTATCAGTACTCTCATACCTATATATAAATTCTATCTATGCCACAAAGTACGGGCAAAGGTACAAATAAAATAACAAATAAGGAATAAAAAAATGTAAATAAGCGCAGAAGATATGTTAACAACTGTTGTTATCGCACACAATGGATTGATTTAGGTCAAGATAATTGCAATTTTTACACTAAAAACAAGAAAAGTATTTGTAGGTTAGAAAAAACATCGTACCTTTGCATCGTCAAACAAAGACAACTTTGACTGAGTGAAGTCAGAGATTTGGTTAATAGATTGTTTTAGGTTAGTAGTAATATTTATAGTTTTAGGTTTTTAGTTATTGGTAAAAAGAAAGTTTTAAATGTGTGGAAACAGTGGTCGCTCATATTCCTGCTGAAAGGCAGGCCCTCCGGTTCAAAAACCGGAATTTGTTTCAGAAAAGGATTTTTAGTTAAACATAGGCTTTTGGATGCCGCTGCTCGTTGATGAGTAGCGGTATTTTTTGCTACTCATCGAAAGAGCGTCTTTCCATTTACTTTTCTATCAGCGCAACGGCATAAGCCGATATGCCCTCCTGACGACCTGTGAAACCTAACTTCTCCGTTGTCGTTGCCTTAATAGAGATTGCATCAACATCACAGCCAATCACCTGGGCCATACATTGCTGCATGGCAGGGATATGCGGATTCATCTTAGGCCGTTCGGCACAGATGGTTGCATCGATATTAACCAGACGGTAACCCTTTGTTGCAATTAGTTCAATGGTCTTGCGAAGAATAATCTTACTGTCCATCCCATCCGTCTCGGCTGCTGTGTCCGGGAAGTGATAGCCAATGTCACGCATATTGGCGGCACCCAAGATAGCGTCGCAAATGGCATGTATCAGCACATCAGCATCGCTGTGGCCCAACAGTCCTAACTCGTGTTCCAGTTTAATTCCGCCCATCCACAGGTCGCGCCCGGCAACCAACTGATGAACATCATAGCCCATTCCTACTCTAATCATTTTTTAAACAAGTCTTTAATGCCGTCCATATCGAAGGCAAGGGTGAAACGAAGTGTCTGATCCAAGGGGTTCGTCTTTGCCGTAGCAACCACGTAACCCACATCCAGTGAGAACACGCTCATACGGAAACCGCCACCGACGGTGAAATATTTGCGGTTACCTTTGTTCTCTGACTCATGGTGATAACCTGCACGCAGCGTGAACTGGTCGTGATAGACGTACTCTGCACCTATACTCCACTGTATCTCTTCCAACTCTTCCTTAAAGCCGCCAGGAGCATCGGTAAAACTCTTGAAGATACCTGCAATAGAGCCGACGTCATTATATTCTTTGATAACACGCTCTTCATAGTCTGCTGTGGACTCACCATCGTTCTGCTTAGGTACAGTAGGCACCAACAGCTTATTGGCATCCGCGGCAATCGTGAAGCGGTTATACTCATCAACAGGAACCATCAGCGAAGCACCAATACGCAGATTGGCAGGAAGGAAGTTAGAGCGGTCGTCGCCGAAATACTTGATCTTACTACCTACATTCGAGATATTCATACCTAATCCCAACTGGCACTCACGATGTCCGATGTTGATGTAGTTGTTATAATAACATGCCAAGTCGGCGGCAAAGGCTGACGCAGGACTGGCATTCTCTGTATAATCATAACGCAAGTCACTATACAGCCAACGGATGACAGCAGCAATGGAGAACTTCTCGCTCAACATCAGCGAGGCTCCCACATCCAGCGACATCTCATATGGTTTTACCGTCATGGCATTCACATCGTCGGCTGTCATTACCTCACCTAACGAGAAATAGCGCAACGAGCCACTGACGGCCGCATAATCGCCGATACGATAATAACCAGCCACATAAGCCAAGTCGATATCGTTTACCAACTTACGCAGCCAAGGGGTATAGTTGAGTGCGACACCGGCTCTGCTGATACAGAACGGATACTTTGCCGGATTCCAATACTGTGAATTCACATCGGGATCTGTAGCTACACCGACGTCACCCATACCTGCTGCTCGAGCATCAGGAGCAATCGTCTGCGAGATAACGGCATGCTCAATGGGGTTGAACTGGCTCTTCGTGTCTTGTGCACGAGCGGTCACTCCCAGAAACAGGCAAACTGCCATTGTTACTATCTTTGTTGTCTTCATAATCATTTTATTGATGAGTGAAAATAATCAGTTTATTTGTCTTCGAGGCATACGTGCTACCTTCTGAGCTAATACTAACCTTATATAAGTACAAGCCTGTATGCAGCCGTCTGCCGCCATCTACGGTCAAATCCCAGTTGACGGTAAAGGTATTATTCGTGGACACTCCATTCTCTGAATGCGTCCACAGATGTCTTCCAGATGTGTCATACACATCCAGCATGACATCCATTTGCGAATTGACACGGTCGTGTACAATACGGAAAGTAGTCTGCGTCCTGGCAGGATTAGGGTAGCAGTCCACATCCAGAAACAGGGGTTCCAGCGATTTCTCCACCTTGAAAGCCAACTCGGCTGTCGTCGGATTATTCAGGACATCCCATGCCGTGAAGCGCAGTTTGTGCTGTCCGTAGTCCAAGGCAGGAATACTGAACCCTACCCTACCTTTCTGATAACTTCCAAAGTCGAATTGGAAATAATCGTTCAGCGAGTAGGTCTTAGACATCTCCCCGTCTATCACCAGCAACAGGTCATGACCGATGCCGCTTCCTGAGGCGTTGATACCGTCATTGTCGCTGATCTCTGCCACGAAATAAGGCGTACTGTTCACGCTACCGCCATTGGTAAACGCGCTACTGTTCAGATAGCAATAGATATTAGGCCCTACCGTGCTCTCGCCCTGCTCTCCAGAACCGTTCAGCACCAGATTGTCACAGATGCCATTAGCCATGACGGTCTTTTCCGTATTCACGGCATAGAGATTCATCAGTGCATTCTGGTCAGAGTATTTGATATCCTTCGGCACGGCAAAGGTGAATTTGAAACGGCCGTTCTTCACATAGTCATTGCCGTTATATACCGTATTCAGACGATCATAGTAGACAAAGGGCTCATCGGCACCTTCGTCCGAGGGGTCGTTCAGCTTGCAGACCACCTTTTCCTTTACGTCGCGCATGATAGCAGTCAGGATTCCGTCGAAGTCCTTGTCTTCTTCATGCATGGCATTCTCCACGTGTCCTACCACAGTTGCTGTCAATCCAGCCTTCAACGTGAGGGTAGTCCCCCCCTCCATAGCAATGCCGTTGATAGAGTCCACCTTGATGTCGCGTGTAGGAATAGCCAGTCTGAGCGCAGGATCACCCAGCAACGTGTATTGCAGTTTGTTGGGTGTCTGGTCCAGCCTGGAAGTAATCAGTTCGTTCTTTGTCAGTCGCACCGCCTCGCCTATCGGCATGGGTTTTCCTGTCTTGTCCTGACTCAGCACAAAACGGGTGAATGCCATGTTCATCAATCTGTTGTAACTCTGATAAACGGTTCGCGTCGTACCATAGAAAGCAATGGCTCCACCTTTTTCATTAAAGAAAGCAGACTCACCGATGTTTTCCTCCTGTCCGTCGAAAGGCATAATGTCACAAGAGGCTGTTACCCACAGCGGTAAGCGTAACGAAGACGCTACCTCGAAATCGTTCAGACGCAGCACATATTCGTGAGAGATGGCGTCAGCACGTCCGTGTCCTGAATAGTTCATCATCAACGCACCCTGCTGCATCTGCTGTTTGATAAGCCTCGTCACGTCAGGATAGGTATTTCCCGTCGATGAAGTCACCCTGGTATAAGCATCCCACATGATGCGCTTTACCAACAAGTTCGGATACAGCGCCTCAACCTGTCGGGCATTGGCATCGGCATCGGCCATGTGCTGGTTCTGATTACCGTCGTCCCCCATGAAACATAAAGTATTCTGCCAGGAGCCCGCCTCCTCGTTGTTCACATAACTCTCTATCTTGTCAACGGCAACCTGTGCCTCGTCAGCCGTTCTTGCCGATATGCGACCTACAGCAACATCGGCCTTGTCGCTGGATAGCAAATCGCCACCTTCGTTGTCATCTAACACACAGAAGTAATCATCCGACACATAACAACTGGTCTCGCTATACGAGTTCTCACTCTCATAGCATAGCAGGAAGTCACTGGGTGAACAGCCACTCCACGTACTCAGCAACATACGGTTGTCCCAGGCACCATCGCCCAACAGCAACAGATAACTGGGCATGTCCTCCTCGCTGTCGGCTCTGTCATAGAGCATCTTCAGATAACGTCGATAGGCATTGGCATCAGGTGTACCACTGGAGAACTCATTGTACAACTCATCGGCAGGAACAATTTGAACACGCATACCATCCTCTTCCTCATGCAACAGTTTCAATCGCTCTGCCTGCCCTTTCAGCTTCTGGCTCTCCGGTATGATAATCACCATGTCAGCAGCCTCAGCGGCATGGTAGTTCTGGTTCGTAATGCGCCCCACCAGTTCGGGCTGTGCCCATGTCTGCGTCAGATCGGGCGCAGCTTGCGGACGTGACGCATAGATGGAAATATAATCCAGCCTTACCGTCCCACTACCCATCAGTGGAGTCAGCACAATCTTATTGGCCGCTTGCAGGTTAGACACATCGAATGTCATCTTTGCCGTTCGCATCTTCTCCAGACTGCCATTCGCCGGAATCAGGACTGTACCAACTTCTACGTCATTGATAGCCACCTTGACCGATGCGCCACCCGATGCCGACAGGTTTACCGTCATCTTACCATCGGTAGTGGTACCAGTCGAGCTGAGGTCGTAAGCGTAATTCGTACCCGCCTTCATTTCCTTGGCATCATAGAGGTTCCGTCCCCCATGAAACCACGCATAGTCGTCAACCTCATACAGCGAACAATAGTCGTCGTCCAAAGGATAGTAGGTCTTCAAGAAGTCCTCCGTACTCAGGACATCAGCCTCCTCGTCATTCTCTGTCAGAAAATAATAGCCGAAATCAGAATAAGGATTACGCACACGCTGATGGTCACTATCCCAAGTCACAGGTCCAATGCCATAGAATAGTTTCTTTCCATCCACCTCGCAAGTGGGCAACTCCTTCAAATCGTCCGTTTCTATCAGGTAGTCTTCTGTCAACTTCTCTGGTTGCAGCCCGCCTCCATAGCCGTAGATCTTCACCTTGTTTAAACTGGTGAAGCCTGCTTTTTTGATTAAATCGTCAGTCAGTTGATAAATTCCCGTCTTGGGAATACGTATCTTGATCCAGACACCCTCCCTTAAAACAGAGTTCTCTGCATAGCGTTCAGTAGCGTCTGCACGCCTGTTTCTTCTATTCACAAGACTTCTGCCTTTGATGTCCAGCATGAAGCTCACCAGTTTCTGATACTCCCCATTACGATAGACCAAAGGGACGAACGACAGATACAGCGTACCTTTCTTTCTTGACACCGTCATGCGCTGCTGGATGTCAGGCATGGCTTTCAGTGGTGCTCCCGAAATCTTCTGGTAGCGCTTCACGTCATCCTCACTCATAGTGATGAACTCAGGATAGGCAATGCTGACACTATACACAGAGTCGGCATAATGGTTTCCTACAGGATAGGCGTAGGTAAATACGGGCAACAAAGAATCAATCTCGACCTCCTGAGCGGTCAGATTGAAAAACCGCTGCGCCACTGCGTGGCTAATGAATAGAGAACAATGTATAGTGAATAATGCCGTCAGCATCATCCACCTCAAGACTGCGTTTTGTTTCATACTGTTCACTATTCATTTTTCACTAGCGCACTAGCGCGCATTAAACTCCAATACCTTCCGGTCTTCCAACCAACCTTCCAGATGGTCGTCGATGTGTACTGGACCTACGCCTACTGGCGTTCCCGTGTAGAGCAAATCGCCCGTCTTCAGCGTAAAGAACTGCGAGATGTAGCTGACGAGTTCGTCCACTTTGTAAAGCATGTCACTTGTACAGCCCTCCTGCACCGTCTTTCCGTTAATGTCCAGATGGAAGTGCAGAGCCTGAATGTCTCTCAGTTTCTCTTTCTCCACCCAGTCGCCAATGACTGCTGAGCCATCGAATCCCTTACATATTTCCCACGGATGTCCGTCCTTGCGGGCTTTTCGTTGCCAGTCGCGTGCCGTAAAGTCGATACCTACGGTCACCGCGTCGTAGTAACGGTGGGCAAATCTCTCAGGAATGCTCTTTCCCAGTCGGCAGATGCGCACCACCACCTCAGTCTCATAGTCCACCTGTTCACTCCAGTCGGGTATGAAGAAAGGCTTGTGGTCCTTCAACAATGCCGAGTCCGCCTTGGTGAAAATGACGGGTTGCTCTGGTTTATATAACGCTCCATCCAGCTCTTTATTGTGCTGGATATAATTCATTCCAACTGCAAAAATCTTCATAATCTTCTTAATTTTGTGGCAAAGATAATAAATTTTGATGAAAAACCACTATCTTTGCAAACATTATGCGAAAGATACTGATTGCCATATCGCTCTTCTGGATCACCCTTAGTCTCTATGCACAAGGGGACCCGCATAGCCTGCACCTCATGGGTACTGCTCTGGAAGGTGCTGTCGACAGCGTGCGCCAGCAACTTATAGCCAACGGGTTTACCGAATGGGGACAGTCGGACGACGGCGAGGACCTGTACTTTCGCGGTAATTTCTATGGCATTCGCGCCAAGCTCATTCTCAGCCAGTCAACAGAGACTCATCTTGTCACCTCGGCCTATATCACCGTAGGACCTTACAGTACAGAGGCCATGATTACCAAAAATCTACAGTATTTCCTTTATAAACTACAGAAAGAACATGGCGAGTTTACCCAGCGTGACGACTCCTATTTCTTTCTCGGCGACTACGGCAGCGTCAAGCTCTCCATTGCAGACAATGGCAACGGTTCTCGCGACATCCGCGTGTTCTACTACCCCAGCAGCGCTTTCTACAAGGATGCTGTCAGTCAGGGCTTCCACGGCCCTGTGCAGGAGGTGGTTACTGAGAATGCCGTTGCCGAGGAGCAGTTTATGCACTTCCTGCAAAATGGTCAGCTGGAGAATCCCGACCTCATCCATCGCCAGTACAACCGTTACGGCTACCTGGTCAGCGCCCAGATGACCGAGCAGACGGGACACAGCACCGTGCAGTATGAATACGACGATGACTTCCGGCTGAAGCAACGCATTCTGACCAATACCGAGGCCAATATCACCTATGTCAACGAGTACAGCTATAACGAGCAGGGTGACATTGCCACCCAACAGCAGAAGGTGTACGACAAGAACAAGGAGTGCATCCTCACCATTACTATGCGCAACAACTACCTAACACGCGACCAGCAGGGTAACTGGACCACCAACTCGCTCAGCCTGTCTTATTGGGAGAAAGGACAACAGAGCCAACAGACTACCGTTCTCCAGAAACGCACAATCACCTATTGGGAGTAAACCTCTAAACTTTTCCAGACAGCATATCGGTGTTTAGAAAGTATCTTTCAACACCTGTTCCACCACCTTTGGATAGTATTCCATTTCCAGCAGGTGCTCCTTCTCTGCTATATCGTCCACGCTGTCGTTGGGCGACAATTGCGTCTTATATTGGGCTATGATCTCACCGCTGTCGCATACGGGAGTCACATAATGCACCGTCATACCGGTCTCCGTCTCGCCGGCAGCCTTTACAGCCTCGTGTACATGGTGTCCCCACATGCCTTTGCCGCCATACTTAGGCAATAGCGCAGGATGAATATTAATGATGCGACGCGGGAAGGCGTTAATCAGGAAGTCGGGAACCAAGGGCAAAAATCCAGCCAACACAATAAAGTCTATCCCATACTTTTTCAACAAGGGCATCATTACCTGCTCATCGTTCAGTTCCACCTTAGGAGCCACAGCAGTAGGCACGCCCAACTTCTCGGCTCTCACCAACGCATAGGCATCTGCCTTGTTGCTGACCACCAGCGCACAGTTAACGCTGTCCGACCCTTTGAAATACCGAATCAGATTCTCACAGTTCGTTCCTCCTCCCGACACAAAAATGGCAATGTTTATCATCGTTTCTTAGTTTGTTTATTCACTTCGTTCAACATGATTTCCACGAGTCGTGGCACCCCATAGTCGTCCCACTCCTCTTCCCGTATCCAGCTGTAGTCCTCGGGCAACGCAGGTTGCTCGTCAGGTTCCCACAGCCAGAAGTCGGCATAGATCACCCTGTGCGTCAGCACGTGCTTCACATCCTTCCGCATCAATCGGGCACCTTCAGGTATCTCGTCAACCAGCCAGGGTTCATACAGCCCCTGCCAGATGTCGCCTTCGCCACGACGATGAATGGCTGTCATGCCGTTATACCTTATATATATATAGGTAAGCCTGCGTTCTTTTACCTTCAACGTTTTCTGCTTCACAGGCAGTTCGTTCACCCTACCCTCCCGCAGCGCCACACACGTCTCCTGCAGAGGACATAACATACATTGCGGCGACTGGGGCGTACACTGCATGGCACCAAAGTCCATGATTCCCTGGTTGTAGGCAGAAGCCTCGTTCTTGGGCAGCAGTTCCTGCGCCAGGGCCGCGAACTCCCGCTTGCCTTCCGTCGTGTTAATAGGCGTAGCAATACCGTAGTGGCGCGCCAACACCCTATATACATTACCGTCCACCACCGCAGCAGGCAGTCCGAAAGCTATCGAACCGATGGCCGCTGCCGTATAGTCGCCCACCCCTTTAAGGCGTTTGATGTCTTCCAGAGTCTGTGGGAATCCCCCCATCTCCACCACTTGCCGGGCAGCTTTATGCAAGTTCCTCGCTCTACTGTAATAGCCCAGTCCCTGCCACTCGCGCAACACCTCGTCCTCCGACGCTGCAGCCAAAAGTTCCACCGTTGGCCAACGTCTCATAAACCGCTCCCAGTAAGGTCTCCCCTGCTCTATGCGGGTCTGCTGCAAGATGATTTCCGACAGCCAGATGGCATACGCATCCTTCGTCTCACGCCAGGGCAGCGCCCTTCCATACTCCCGAAACCATTGCAATATCGTCGTGGTGAAACTCATAATCGCCACAAAGGTACGAATAAGAAACGGGACTGCCAAACGACAATCCCATTTTTCTTCGTTTTCTAGTCCTACAACGCGCCAAACACTACTCAATACTGTTCATCAGGAAGTCAACAGCACCGTTGACACCAAATTTCCGAACATCCAGTGAGATGTCATAATTGGTAGCATCCAGCCACTCACGCCCCGTAAACGTCTTGGTATAGAGTTCGCGACTGTAGTCGTTGTCCACTATCATAGCTGCAGCATCATACTCACTGATATCATACTTCTCAGCAATGCGGCGTTTACGACAGTCCAAACTAGAGTGGATGAAAATCTTCAGCGCATTAGGGTGATTAGCAAAGATGTCGAAGCCGCAACGACCCACGATAACGAACGACTCGTCCGCGGCTAAGCGCCTAATAGCGTCGCACTGCGCCTTAAACAGTTCATGACTCGTCTGTCCCTGCTCCTGCCCGTCATACTGGTTGCTAGACATGTAGTTACGATAGAAATTGGTAAAGTCGTCTCGCCATAGCGGATTACGAGTTTCTATTTTCTCCACGGCATCCTCTACCGCATTGATACGGGAAGCCACCTCGTTCAATATCTGCTTGTCGAGCAACTTCACGCCAAGCCTGCGTGCTATTTCTGCTCCAATCTCGTGTCCACCCGTGCCGAATTGTCGGCTGATGGTAATAACAAATTTCTCCTCCTTGTTCATACCTTCACATGTTTTAATAAGTTAGTAATCTCTTTGGGGACAAAGTTACGAAAAAACGAGCGAAATACCAAATAAAACCAACAAATTTTGGTTGTCTTGATAACTTTTACTATCTTTGCAGCAAAAGTGAGATAGAACGAGTATGAACGACAACAACAAAGAGCAGCAGAGTCTGCAATTGGAATTGCCACAGGATGTGGCACAGGGTGAGTATGCTAATTTTGCCATCATCACGCATTCGAGCAGTGATTTTATCATCGACTTTGCACGTGTGCTGCCCGGTGTACCGAAAGCCCAGGTGAGAAGTCGTGTGATTCTTGCACCAGAGCATGCCAAGCGTCTGCAGGCCGCCCTTCAGGAGAATATCATGCGCTACGAGAATGAGTTCGGCCCCATCCGCATTCCCAATCATCAGGCTGCCCCCACCGTCCCCTTTGACATCAACAAAGGAGAGGCTTGATACTCCATCACACGGGGGACCAGCCCCCTGTGTCAGTAACATTCTCCACGAAAATTTGGAATTTTCGAAATTACTTTGTATTTTTGCAAATGAAACAAGTAATAAAGCGTATATGTTAGACAGAGCACAGACAATAGAAAAGCTACAGTCATCCCGTCAGTACCTCAGCGAGCACTACGGGGTGAGTTCGATGCTCCTTTTTGGGTCAGTTGCCAGAAACGAACAAAAGGAAGACAGCGATGTCGATGTGTGTGTAGAGATGAAACCCAATCTATTCAAGCAAGCTGGTGTAAAAGTCTATCTCCAAGAATTATTAGGTTGTTCTGTAGATGTTGTCCGCTTAAGGGAGAACATGAATCAATTGTTTAAACAGCAAATTCAAAAGTATGGAGTTCGAGTCTACTGAAATCATTGAACAAATTTACGAGACTCTTAAGATATGGCAAAGATTACAAGAGAGCAATATGAGTTTGCATTGGCACGGATTGAAGAGCTGTTGCCAATGGTGGATGACAATACGCCAGCCAACGACCGCAATGCTGTGGAGTTGACCATGATGTCGGATGTTGTCATAGATTATGAGAAGGAGCACTATCCCATTGGCAAGCCAACCGTAGCCCAACTGATACAGCTTTCGTTGGACGAGAAGAATATGAGTCAGAAGCAGTTGGCTACGGAGATTGGTGTGAGTCCTTCCAGAATCAGCGACTACGTATCTGGCAGGGCAGAGCCTACGTTGAAAATTGCACGTTTACTTTGTGCCACCCTAGGAATAACACCAGCGGCAATGTTGGGATATTAGATTGTACATTTACATTATAACAGAACCCGCCACGCTTCCCGTAGAACAGCGAACCAGGGTTTCATGAAAAAATTGTTTTTCTTTTCATTTCCGAGTGCAAAGTATCTTCGGCGAAGCCAAAGTTACGAAAAGTTGAGCACAAAAACATGTGATCAAAGGAACCGTCCCGGTGATCCACGAGCAGCAAGTGCAATGAATGCTTGCATTTTTCTTTCTTTTTCTTGTCTTTTTCGAAAATATTCCATATCTTTGCAACATCGCTACTGAGCCCTTAGGGGTGAGGCGGGCGGTCTTATTTTATGAGAAAGACGTTTTCGGACGTCTGTCGTTGTGAATCGTGAATCTCGCAAATTCCTAGCCACAGCAGACAGATGACAACGAGCGTCTACGTTGAGCGTATCTATATACCTCTTTATATATAGTTCGTTCTGGCGTGGGCTAACTGCGTTGTCTATCCTGTGTGGGGCAAAGAAACAGACACCTACGCCTTTTTTGTATCATAAGCTAAACCTAAAACAAATGTTTAATTGCTAACTCTGGGGTGTTTGTTGGCTTATATCAGAATGGATTATGTTTTCTAAGTTAAGTCAGATTAAAAAAGATTTGTTTTTTGAAGTTCTAGATGAGTTAGTTGCAGATTTTAATGGCCTAAAGAGTCAAGATCGTGAATATTTGATATTGAGAATTGAGAATAATCAATTTTTTAATGAAGCAAATATCAAGGCTCTGAAAAATTCTCCTTTAATATTAAGGTTGTTAAAAGAAATTTATTCTTGGAACCCAGAATCGAATGATGAGGGTGAATTCGAAAGAAAGAAGAATGAATTAATTAAACTTTTAATTAAAGCTGAAAAACGATAATTCAAATACGAAAAATATAAAACGACAACTAACCTTGGCGGCAACGCTCATATGTTGCATGTCTGCGACATTTGCTCAGTTTAGTGGATCAGGATCGTGAACCGAGAATGATCCTTATCTAATCTTGAATCCGATCTATCTGAATCAGTAAAGAAACACCTCAATCAAGAGTATATATACATTAAGTTGATAGTTAATATTGACCTAACTGAGATATTGGAAGATGGTAATTTTTCGCAAGGTTGGATGTCTACAGGTACCTATCTATATGTGTTATGGGAATGGATGGTAATGGTAAAATAAAGTAACTAGAGAAATATAATAATTATGAAGAAGCTACTATTATTACTTATATTGATGATACTACCAATGGTAGCAAGTGCAGACGCTCGAGGCAGATGTGGCAAAAACGCCTTTTGGAATTTCGAGGAAACCACAGGCACACTGACCATTAAAGGAAGTGGGGATATGGCAGATTATGAGATTGTTTATCACATTGGTCGATGGTCTTACAATACTCCTTGGTATAATTACAGAAGTAATATATTGAAAGTTATTATTGAAGATGGAATCACGTCTATAGGTCGTGATGCATTCGCTAACTGTAGTAGCTTGACTTCGATTACCATACCCAATAGTGTAACAAGTATAGGTGATAGTGCATTCTCAGGATGTAGTGGCTTGACTTCGATTACCATACCCAATGGAGTGACGAGTATTGCTAGTAGTGCATTCTATGGTTGTAGTGGCTTGACTTCGATTACCATACCCAATAGTGTAACAAGTATAGGTGATAGAGCATTCTCAGGATGTAGTGGCTTGACTTCGATTACCATACCCAATAGTGTAACATTTATAGGTGATAATGCATTTTCAGGATGTAGTGGCTTGACCTCTATTACCATACCCAATAGTGTGACATGCATAGGTCTATGTACATTCTTAGGATGTACTGGCTTGACTTCGATTATCATACCTAATAGTTTGACAGATATACCTAATTTCGCATTCTCTCGTTGTAGTGGCTTAACCTCGATTACTATACCCAATAGTGTGACAAGCATAGGTTATGAAGCATTCGCATATTGTAGTGGCTTGACCTCTATTACCATACCTAATAGCGTGACAGGTATACGTGATTTTGCATTCTCTCGTTGTAGCGGCTTGACAACTGTTATACTTTCTCAAAATATTAAGGTGATAGAAAAATCAGTTTTTTATGAATGTATAAAGTTGGAAAGTATCACTATACCTCCTGCGGTGGAGTATTTCTACCAATCCTCTTTCAGTGGTTGTGAAAATTTAAAGGAGATTACGGCTCTATCTACAAAACCGCCACACGCTAGCTATAATACATTTCCCAACTATAACGCAACGCTCTATGTACCAGAAGGTTATATAAAAGCCTATCAGGATACTTATCCATGGAGTAGGTTCGCAACCATCAAGACAATCGATGGTGAAACAAATGGTGTAGTTAACATCCCAGCTAAAGCTGTACTAATTCGGAATGAGTGTGGGACCATCCATGTTCAAGGTATAGACGACGGCATCTTAGTAAACGTTTACAATGTTAACGGTACCCAGGTAGGCTCGTCTGTCAGTCAGAATGGTGCAGCAATCGTAAATACGAACCTCCAACCAGGTTCAATCGCTATTGTTAGAATAGGGGAAAAGAGTGTTAAAGTGTTGGTTAAGTAAATATTAAATTTAGAATAATTATGAAGAAACAACTATTTTTACTCGCGATGGTTTTGCTACCGATGGTGGCAAATGCCCACGACATTGAAGTTCAGAATGCTGATGGCGTTACCATTTATTACAACTATACTAATGGTGGGAAGGAACTGGCAGTTACATACCGTGGTTCTTCTCGCGGTTCCTATTTTTATACGGGAAGTATAGTAATTCCAGAGTCTGTCAATTATAATGCTGTTACATACAGCGTGACGAGTATAGGTAGTAGTGCTTTCTATGACTGTACTGGTCTTACCTCAGTCTCTATTCCTAACAGCGTAACGAGTATAGGTAGTAGTGCTTTCTATGACTGTACCGGCTTTACCTCCATCACCATCCCTAATAGCGTTACAAGTATTGGGTATAATGCTTTCTATGGCTGCTCTGGTTTAAAAAAAGTGATTGTCTCTGACATTGCTGCATGGTGTGGCATGATATTCGGAGATAATCCTCTTTCTTACGCAAAGCATCTCTATAGTGATGAAAATA